>JANWYM010000179.1 GCA_025055355.1 Abditibacteriales bacterium | reverse complement strand
TATTGCTCCCGCAGAATTTTCAGCGCAACCGTGCGCCCCAACAGCGCATCCATGGCTCGATAGGTGACCGCCATCCCGCCTTCGCCGATTTTCTCTTGGACGTGATAACGGTCATTCAAAGTCTGTCCGACCATCTCACTGCCTCCAGCGCTCAGGTCAAGGATTTTAGCACGTCGGCACGTGCTGACGTGCTAAGTGCTAACCCTCAACCCGTCTCTTTCCTCCAGGCTGCAATGACATCTCTGGCGACGGGCGCAGCAACCGCTGAACCCGCTCCCGCGTTTTCGACAACGACGGCGACGGCAATGGTGGGCTTATCAGCGGGCGCGAACGCGATATACCAGGCGTGCGGCTTGCCGTGTGGGTTCTGCGCCGTGCCGGTTTTGGCGGCGACCCTCACTCCCAACGACGCCATGATGCGGCGCGTCGTTCCGTCGCTGACGACACGCGTCATCATGGCTTTGGCTTCACGCGCCGTGCCCACTTGCACCGCTTGACGCAGCGGCTGCGGGAGGCGCGTCATCAGGATCTCCCCTTCGGGGCTGCGTATTTGCTTGATGAGATACGGCTGCATCATCACGCCGTCGTTGGCAATCGTCGCGGCGATGAGGGCCATCTGCATCGGGGTCACGACGATTTCGCCCTGCCCGAACCCGCTCTGCGCTAAAATGCTCGTTGTCATGGTCGAGCCTTGACGCAGCAGCGAGGAGGTCGTCATCGGCAAGTCGAACGCGATGTTCCCATCCAGCCCAAACTCCCGCGCGAGGTTCTGGAAGTTGACCTGCCCCACGCGCACCGCGAGTTGGCTGAACGTCACGTTGCACGAGACGACTAACGCCTTTGTGAGATTCACCCGTCCGTGCGCTCGCCCATTGGGTTCGTGCACAGTATAAGCGCCAAACCCAGTCGCCCCTAAGCAGCGGAAAGTTTCATCCGGTTTCACGACGTTGTTTTCCAGCGCGGCGCAGAGCGTCACGACCTTGAACGTCGAGCCGGGCGGATATAGCCCCAGCGTGGCGCGGTTGAGTAGCGGCGTGCGTCGGTCACGCTGGAGCGCGTCCCACATCGCGTTTATCTGCGCGGGGTCGTAACTCGGCGCGCTGACGAGCGCGAGGACCTCGCCCGTCTGCGGCTGGAGCGCGACCACGGCCCCGCGCCGCCCCGCCAGCGCGGCGGCGGCTCTGCGCTGCACGTTCAAATCAATCGTGAGGAACGCATCGTTGCCGCGCCGCTGGCGGTTGAAAATTCTGTCCTGCAACTCCAGCAGCCACTCGTCCCGCGACATCCCAGAGAGATAGCGGTCCAACCGACCCTCCAGCCCGACGCGCCCGTAACGCTCGCTGACGTAACCGACGAGGTGCGCGACGGCTGGGGGATCGGTGTAAACGCGTCGCTGCTCGCCGTTGACAAACTGGCTCTGTGCGATGGGCTGACCGTGGCGGTCGTAAATCCCGCCGCGCTGAATCCGCCGCTCGCGTAGAGCCAACCGCCGATTGCGCGGATGCTCCATCAGGGCATCGCTCTTTGCCACCTGCCAGTAGGTCAGGAACCCCACCAGCACGCCGTAGGCGGCGAAGAACAATATAGCAAGTTTGACGATGTTCTGCTTCACAATGACTCACCGCCGAGAACGCAGAGGATGCAGGCTGTCAAGGCATTGGTGCAACTGTGACGTAATCTGCGCCATCCGCTGCCCGAATCTGTTGACAGCCTCCTGCGCTATCGGCAACCTCGGCAGTTACCGCCTGTCCTTCCGCGAAGACAACCGCACCCATAGGAGGGCGACGCTCCAGCGGAGCCGTCGGGTGCGATGGGAACGCTTGGCTCGGCGGGAGCCTCACCCTCCCGGTCGGTGATTTTCATGCGGCGTGATGCGTCAGCGACGCATGGGCGATTCGCCTGAAATCACCAGCAACAGCCCGATGAGGAGGAAGTTGCTGATGAGCGAGCTGCCGCCGTAACTCATGAACGGGAGCGTGACGCCGGTGAGCGGCGTCATTTTGACGACGCCACCGACGATGATGAGAACCTGCAGCGCGAGGGCGGTCGTCAATCCGCCCGCCATGAGCACGCTCACATCATCGCGGGCGCGGCAGGCGATGCGATAGCCGCGATAGGCAATCAAAGCGAACACCAGCAGAATGGCTGTCGCGCCTAATAAGCCCAACTCTTCCGCCGCCGCCGCAAAAATCAGGTCGGTGTGAACGGCAGGGACGCGGTGCGCCCCGCCTTGCCCCAGACCTGCACCCAGCAAGCCCCCACCGCTCAGGGCGAAGAGCGATTGCACAATTTGGTAGCCTTTGTTGTCAATGTCCGCCCATGGGTTGAGCCAGATGTCGAACCGTGTGCGCACGTGTGGGAACAGGCGATAGGCTAAATACGCACCGAGCGCGAACGCGGTGATACCGATGATGAGATAAACCGCGCGCGCGCCGGCAAGGTAGAGCATCGCCAAAAAAATCCCGAAGAACAGCAGCGCCATGCCTAAATCCTGCTGCCTGATGAGCAGGAGCATAACCAGTCCCCATAGCACCATCATCGGTCCGAGATAGCGCATGTCAGCGCGGGAAAGTTGCCACCCCCCGCGCGCCCCGTAGGCGAGAACCTCTCGTTTCTCCGCCAAAAATCCCGCCAGAAAAATCACCAGCAAGATCCGCACGAGTTCCGACGGCTGGAAACTGAACGCCCCTACGCGGATGCCCAGCCGCACCTCGCGCGCGCCGAGGGGGTGTCCCGCGAAGATGACGAGCAGCAGCAGCGCGATGCCCAGCAGCATCAGAGTATATTTGTAGCGCGTCAGAGCGCGCACGTCGCGCAGGTGGCATGTCGCCGCGAGCGTGACTAAGCCAAGCAGCAGGGAGATCGCTTGCTGCCCCAGCACCTGCGGCTTGACGTGATACAGCAGCGCCAGCCCCAACCCCACGAGCAGCGCGACCAGCGGCAGTAGCAGCGGGTCGTGGTGTATCTTCCGACGCGTCAGGTAAAGTTCCACCGCCACAAACCCTGCCATCCCCACCAGCGGCACCAGCAGCGCGTTGTCCCACGACGTCGTCCGCGTCAGATGCACGAGCGCGAACGCGCCCAGTCCAATGACGACGGCGCAGGACAGCAGCGACCAATCCGACCCTTGCCGCAGCGCAGATGCGGAGCGCATAACTTCCAGATGAAGCGCCTCTCCTCAGACGTTGGAACGTTAAACGTTAAACCTAAACTTTTGCGTTTTGCCCTTGCCTGCGAAAATCCCTGTCATTGCGAGCAGAGGAAAGCCATTCCCTGCGGGAGATTGCTTCGCTGCGCTCGCAGTGACATTTTCAAGCGCAGGGGATTGCCTCGCTGCGCTCGCAGTGACACTTAGTTTAGGTTAGACGTTAAACGTGCCAACCTGCTAACGTGCTAACGTGCTAACGCGCCAACGTGCTAACTGGCAAACCGTGTCCTTCAGCCTCTTTCGGCGTGACGGGCGGCTTCTGTTGCGCTGGTGGCTTGGGCTTAGGCTTCAACTGGGGGGCGGCGATGACCTTGAGACGTTGAAAGGCATCGCTCAAGTCCTTCACGAAGATGCCCTCTTGAATCCGCTGTTGATAAGCGGGCAGAACGTCTTGCACGCGCAGGGTGGTGATGACCTCCAGATACGAGAGCGACACCCCGCCAATTTTCAGCGGCACGCCCCGATAAATAGCGACACGCCCCCCCCACTCGCCCAAGTAAAACGAACGCTCCAGATACCACTGTCCCCCCAACGCGGCCGCCCCCAGGAGAAGCGAAATGACCAGCAACGCGAGGAACGGGGCGCGCAAAGGCGGGGAGCGGCGCGCAGGTGCGGCAGAGGGCTTGATGACCAGGGCGGTGATGTTGTCCGGTCCGCCCCGGCGGTTCGCCAAGTCAACGAGTCGCTGCGCGGCGTGTTGGGCGTCGACGGTGTGGTGGACAATCTTCGCGATCTCCGCCGACGTGACCATGTTGCTCAACCCATCCGAACACAACAGCAGCGCGGCATCTGGCGGCAGCGGTAGGCTGAAAACGTCCACCGACAGGGCCTCGGTTGAACCCAACGCCTGCGTGAGAATGTTCTTCTGCGGATGCCGCGCCGCCTGTTCCTCCGTCAGATACCCCTCGCGCACGAGTTGGGCGACGAGGGAGTGGTCGTCGGTCAATTGCGTCACGCCGTCCGCCTGCACGAGGTAAGCGCGGCTGTCGCCCACATGCCCCACTGTGATTTGATGCCCCTGCATCAGAACCGCTGTCAACGTGGTGCCCATGCTCGCGCCGTTCCGCTGTGCCTCGTCGCGCACCGCGCGGTGCGCGGCTTCAAACGCCTCCCGCAGCCGCGCTTCAGGGGCGGCGTGGGCCTGTTCCACGACGTGGACGAGAGCCTCAATCGCCAGACGGCTCGCCACTTCCCCCGCCGCGTAACCGCCCATCCCATCGGCGACAGCAAACAACCCCACGTCGGGACGCGCCACGAAAGCGTCCTCATTGAGGTCGCGGACTTTGCCTTTGTCGGTGCAAGCGCCAACGTTCATGTTCTCTTTACACAGGGTTTCGGGAAAAGTTTCAAACAAGATTATAACTGCATTTGAGGGAAGTTTGCAATTGCGAGACCCGGGGTGCTATACTGAGAGACAAGGTGACAGGTCACCGGAGGGAGGTCATGGTCATGTTCTACCTTAGCACCCAGCAAGGCGTTTGGCAGTGGGACGAGAACAGTGGGGCGCGGCAGTGCATCGGGTTAGAGGATGAGAAGATTTATCAGGTTGTTGTCGCTAACGGTTACGTCGCCGTTGTGGGTGAGGACGGACAGGTATGGGAGCGGGACAGGGGCGTGTGGACGGCGACGCAGGTAGCCGACGACGTTTCGGTGAAATCGCTGCTTATCATCAGCGACGTTCTCTACGCCGGCACGGAGCCCACGCGAGTTTTCCGCAAGCCGTTCGGCGCGAGGAGGTGGGAACTCGTTGGCGCGTTGGACCAGTTGCCGCTTGCTGAACAATTCTATACCCCGTGGGGTGGGCCGGCGTGTGTCCGCAGCATCGCAGCCAAGTCGGCGCGGCAGTTCTACCTTGACATCCATGTGGGCGGCATCGTGCGCACCCGCGACAGCGGCGCGACGTGGGAAGCCATCAACAACGGCATAGAAGAAGATGTCCATCAGGTCGCCACGCATCCGCTCCAACCGCAGCGCGTTTACGCCGCCACCGCCGATGGCTTCTACCTCAGCGACGATGAAGGCGCGACGTGGCAGCGGCGCAACGCAGGCTTGACCCATCTCTATTGTCGGGGCCTCGCTGTTCACCCGCAGCATCCCGACATTGTTCTGATGAGCGGCTCGCCGTTCGCCCCTCCGGGTTGGCGGCGCCACGGACCGCAGTTCGCGCTGTTCCGCAGCGATGACGCCGGGCGCACCTGGCGCCAGGTCATCGGCCTGTCGGATTCTCTGCCCGCCGTCATTGACACGCACGGCATCGCCTTCTCAACGCAGCAACCCGACCGCGCGCTCTGCGCCGCTGGTGCTCTGCTCTACGCGAGCGATGACGCAGGGATCACGTGGCGACAGGTGGCAGACGACCTGCCGCCCATTCGGTCCCTCTGTTTTGGAGGGGCAGCCTGAACAGGAGAAGAACCGTCGAAGGGCTGTAGTAACGGATGAACGGATTGCTTTTGGATGGGACGCCGACACTATCCGCTTCATCCGTTACCGAAATCCGTTGACAGCCTTTACGCGGAAAAGGATGTCTCGCCCGACGGGGTCTGCCGCCCCTGTGGACGCGGCGATAAGGGAAACGCAAAAGTTTAGACCTATAATCGCTATGATGGCCCCAGCCAGACAGGCACTCACCCACCAAGCCAACTTCCCCGTTGGGTCAATGACATTAGCGGGATTATTCCGCACGTATGAGCACCAGTTCAATGCGTCTCGTATTGGGTCCACCGTCCAAAACCGCCCCACCCCTGCCCCATAATACCGCGCCCCCAACAACATCAACTCGCTGTCGCTATCGGCGTAATACCCCAACTGCCCCACGAACTTGTAGGGGTTCACCGTCGTCCCACTCGACGACAACACATTCCCCCACGCATCGTAACTCACCGCATCCGTCACCACTTGGCTCGCGTTCGTCAACTGCCGCGTTGACACGGATAACGCGTCCACCCTAAAAACCATGGAAGTCCACTATACACTTTTGCTTTCTGACCAGTAGTTGGGTCCATTATCCATACATCCTTGCCACTGTCTATGAGGTTAATGTTACCTATAATTGAGGCTATATCAGCCGGTGCAGCAAAAATAATCAACCGACCGTCAGGAGACCATGTTGCATCCCAAGCCCTTTCGGCAACCTGCGTTGTTTTCCCTGTTTGGATGTCCTTGATGTAATAGGGTTTGTCGCCATCCTCTGAGGCATAAGCATATAATAGCAGGTTCCCCTTAGGCTGCCATTGAGGATCTCTTCCTTTGCCTAAGGGAACGAGGGCTTTATCTCTCAAGGTAAGCCTGAGTATCTCCGGAGTTGGGGACCTCTTTGTTCGGCGGCTGAATAGAATGCTCCTGCCGTCAGGTGACCATGAAGGACGAGAAGACAATAAGTTTTCCCAACCCGTTTTACATGGAAGCAATTCTTTACACCTTCGTTGCTTGACCTCATAGAGATAAAGACCCTCATATTCTGCTCTCCTGCCAAGAAACACGAAACTTTGGCTATCTGGCGACCATGCCGGAATGCTACAAGTTACCATTGGGGGCAGTTGACTTTCTATGACCCAGTTGCTCCGACCGCACCTGAAGACAATCATCCTGTATGAATACCCTCCTCTATTCTCATTCCAGCCTAACGAGACCGTCACGGTTAGCCTGTGGCCGTCAGGAGAGGTAGATACCCCCTCCGCCGGGGAAGTGCCTAAAGAGGGAGACGGTAATCCCGGAAGCGGAAAATTATCCACGCGAAGGCTCTTATCAAGGACAACTACCTGCAGACCCTTTCCTGTTGACAGCAAGATCCTCCATCCCCGGCGGGCGATATGCGCAAGATTGGCTCGAAAGTTGCGATGAGCATAAGAACGCTCACCTAAGCGCAAACCCGCCAGCATCGCTATACCAGTGCAACCTACGAGCAGTAACCCCACTACTCGGCGATAAAATATCTTTCTCAGCATTGAGGTCCTTATCTTATCGGTTGCCGATACTGAATTTAGGGTGAGAGAGGGAGACTTTACACTTCTTTTGGTTGCCGCACCCGTGTCCGATAGGGAAATCTTTTCCTCCGGGTGTATATGCGCCGAACAGTTCTCTTGATGGCCAACCGCCCTCTAACGCCACCTTATCGGCACCACCTGCACAATGTGTCAAAAGTTGAACAGCGAATGCGCAGCAGTTGAATCCTGTCAGCTTCCAATCCCAGCCTTTGGGAACGCCGTGATCCTTCCAATGATTGCAATGGTCCTTAATACATTTAGCAATATCTGCAGCCTTTGATTTGCCTTTCAGTTTTACCCACCGACAGTGGCGATTCCCCTGCTGTGGATCCCTCTCTGGCACAGCAACCGCGCTATCGTTGAAAAAACCACACGTCCATTCTTTTCCGCTCTCCAGAATACTCAGGTAGCAGTGTGAAAAACCCGGGATAGAGATAGGACGCAGACAAATTCGTATCTGGGGACTGAGCCCAGTAGGGTCAGTAGGCATAACAGGGGTATACCAATTTATCCCATCCCATGCTGGGTCCCCACTCCAAAACCGCCCCACCCCCGCTCCGTAGT
>JANWYM010000178.1 GCA_025055355.1 Abditibacteriales bacterium | reverse complement strand
ATCTTTCGCCGCGTGGGGATTGATGCGATCGTCAACGGCACGTCGTTGTTCACCAACGTCATTGAGCACGAACTCACGCAGGGCGACCTCGTGCCGCTGATGACCCTGCGCCGCAGCGGCATGGAGATCGTCGAGATGACGCTGCCCGAGGAGGCACCTTGCGTGGGGCACACGGTGCAAGACCTCCATCTGCCGTCCGAGTCCATGTTGATTGCTATCATCCGCGCCGACCACGCGCTGGTCCCGCGCGGCACGACGGCACTGCAGGCTGGTGATGACATCATCGCCCTCGTGCACACCACGCAAGAACAGGAACTGCGCCGCGCGTTGATGGGCGAGTGGATCGGTTCGCATAACTCACGCGGTTATGCGGTGGCGCAAGAAGCCAAAGAGCGCCCCCGTGGGCTGCGCGGGTTGCTGCGCCGAGGGTGAATCCCGATGAGCCGGAAGCAAAAGCGCCCGCCTTTGGCTGCTCGCCCTGTGGACGTGTATCGCCCTGTGCGCCGCACCTGGGTCATTTCCCCGGCGACGAAGTTAAGTCACACGGCGAAAGGATACCAACGCTCGCGCGTTAAGCGGCAGGTGCGCCAGGCGTTGGAGAAGGAGGAGGTATGACAGTCAAACCAGTGGACGCCCCCCCCGACCGCGCGGGGGCTCTGACCGTTGAAGAGATTCAGCGCATCATTCCCCATCGTCGTCCCTTCTTGCTCATTGACGGCATCCTCGTTCACGAGCCGGGTCGGCGCACGGTGGGGCTCAAGAACGTGACCGCTAACGAAGCCCTCCTCGCGGGGCAACATCCACACGACCTTGTGATGCCCCCGCTGCTCATCGTCGAGTGCCTCGCCCAAACAGGCGCCGTGCTGCTGCTGGCGCAGGAACAAAATCGCAATAAAGAGGTGTTGCTGGTCGGGCTGGACGACGTGAAGTTCTCCGGGGTCGCCCGCGCCGGCGATCAGATTCTGTGCGAAGCCATCGCCCTCAATCAGAAGGGTAACATCGGACGGATGAAAGGCACCGCCACCGTCAACGGCACGGTCATCGTCGAGGGCATGTATTGGTTCGCGTTAAACGAGTGGAAAGCGTGAAGCGTGCAACGTAAAACGTAAGGGTGATGCGTGAACGTCAGCCGTCACTCGTCACGCATCAGGCATTACGTTTCACGTTCTCACCTCCACCTCCAGCCCCTTCGCCCCATAATTCTGTCGGTAGTATTCCCAGAACTCGCCCGACTTGATGGGGCGCCACCACCACTCGTTTTCCTGATACCAGCGCACGGTGCGGGCTAAGGCGTCCTCAAAGGTGTGCTGCGGCTGCCAGCCGAGGGCGTGCAGTTTGGAGCAGTCGAGCGCATAGCGGCGGTCGTGACCGGGGCGGTCGCCGATGAAGCGGATGAGTTCTTCGCCTTTGCCTAACAACTTGAGGATGAGCCGTGTGACCTCGATGTTCGTCCGTTCGTTGCCGCCGCCGACGTTATAAATGTCACCGGGCTGTCCGCGCTCCAGCAGGAAGGCAATCGCCGCGCAGTGGTCTTCGACAAAAATCCAGTCGCGCACCTGCTGCCCATCGCCGTAAACGCCCAGCGGTAAATCGTCCATCGCGTTCGTGATAAACAGAGGAATCAGTTTTTCCGGATAGTGATACGGACCGAAGTTGTTCGACCCGCGCGTGATGATGACGGGCAGCCCGTAACTGGTATGATACGACCGCGCCAGTAACTCCCCCCCCGCCTTGCTGGCGGCGTAAGGGCTGCGCGGCGCGAGCGGGTCGGTCTCTTTGGAGCAGCCGACCAGCACCTCGCCATACACCTCATCCGTTGAGACCTGCACGTAGCGCTCGACACCGTGCTTCTTTGCCGCTTCCAACAACACGAACGGTCCGTAAACGTTCGTCTGCACAAACGCGCCCGGGTCGAGCAGCGAACGGTCCACGTGCGACTCCGCCGCAAAGTTGACGATCGCCTCCACCTCTTTCACCAAACCGTCCACGACGTCGACATCACAGATATCGCCCTGCACGAAGCGAAAGCGCGGGTCGTCTTGCACGTCGCGTAGGTTGGACAGATTCCCCGCATAGGTCAGTTTGTCCAGCACCACCACGTGCCACTCCGGTCGCTCGCGCAAAACGTAACGCACGAAGTTGCTGCCGATAAACCCTGCACCTCCGGTCACTAAAATCTTCTTCATAGATCTTCACCTCAAGCCTAAGGATATTGGCATACGGCACCTGTTATCACCTGTGGCGGTTGCCCTCCCTATCTTTCCCCTCCCCTCAGGGGGAGTTCTTCTCGACGTTACCGCGACGAAAAAAGCCTCATTTTCAGGGCAAAAAGCCCCGCCGCGCCGCTCCTGAGACTCCCCTCCCCTGGGGGAGGGGAAAGACGATGATGACAACCGCGTAACTTTTGAACGTTCCAAGGTGCCAACCTGCCAACGCTATTCTTCCGCCTTCCCCGCCAGCAACTCCTTCGCCTCCGCTGCCTCGTCGCTATCGGGGGCTAACCCGATGACGGCGTGCCAGCACTTTTCTGCCTCCTCGCGTTGACCGCGCGCGTCGTAGAGGTGCCCCAACGCCAGATACGCCGAGGCGTTGTGGGCGTCCAACTTGACGGCGCGTCGGTAAGATTCAAACGCCTCGCCGTCCATGCCCAAGCCCTCGTAAGCGACGCCCAAGTTGTAATGATACAGGGACTCATCGGGCGCGAGCGCGATGGCGCGCTGAAAGGCTTCGATGGCTTCCTCGTAGTTTTCCTCCTCCAACAGTTCCACGCCACGGTCGTTGAGGGCAATGGCCTCGTTCTCGGCGGCGCGCCCGACGGCGGCGTAGGCTAACTCGCTCTCGCCCAACAGTCGCCCGCACATCGGGCAGTAACTCCACTGCGGCGACAGGAGCGCGCCGCAGGAGGCGCAACTGGGCATCCGCTTCGTGCCGCACTCTGGGCAGTAGGCATGTCCCACGTGCACCCGCGCCCCGCACTGGGCGCACTGCATCGGCGGCACGTGTCCCTCGCCCAGAGCCGTCCCACAGCGACCGCAAAACTGTGATTCCATATCCGACGCGGCTTGACACACAAAACAAACTTTTTTGACCTGCGTGCCGCACCGCGTGCAAAACGCCTGCGCAGGCGTGAGCGGCGACTGGCATTGTGGACACGAGTTCATGGATGCCTCTCCGGCATGGTTAATGGTTGATGGTTGAGGTCTCAGGGTGGATTGAGTCATCAACCATCAACTGTTGCTGTTATCCGCTTGCTTTCGAGAAACCTCTTCACCGCCTCCAGACTCCCCGTTGAGCGACATTCGGGAAGCGACGCCAAAAACATCTCGCCGTAACGTTTGCGGATGACGCGCGGGTCGAGAATGGCGACCAAGCCGTAATCGTCGCGGTGGCGAATCAAGCGCCCGAAGCCCTGACGGAACATGATGATGGCTTGCGGGACCTGGTAGCCGTAGAACGGGTCTTCGTTGCGTTTTTGTAGGGACTCCATGCGGGCTTCCACCAGGGGGTCATCGGGCACCGCGAACGGCAGTCGCATGAGCACCACGCACTGCAACGCCTCGCCCGGCACGTCAATGCCCTGCCAGAACGTGGTCGTGCCGACCAGCACCGACTTGACGTCGGCGCGAAACTCCTCGACCAGTTTCCCGCGCGGCATCTCGCCCTGCTGCAGAATCCGCAGGTGCGGCAGTTTCTCGCTCAGCCCCGCGTGCGTCTGCGCGACCATGCGATGACTGGTGCACAGCACGAACGCCCTGCCGTCGGTGATTTTCAGGATCTCCGCCGCCCGCTCAATCGCCTGCCGCTCGAAGTCGGCGTTGCGCGCCGACGGGTCGGGCAGATCCTCGGCTACGTAAATCATCACCTGATTTTTGTAGTCAAAAGGCGAGCCGATGCGCAGCGTCTTGCATTCGTCCAAACCAAGGCGCGACTTGATGAACTCAAACGAGCCACCCGTGGACAGGGTCGCTGAGGTCATCACGACAGGTTTGATGGCGTTGAACAACTGCACCCGCAGCCCTTCCGCCACATCAATCGGCGCCATGTTGAGCGACGCCCGCACCGAGGATGGCCCCCGTCCGACACCAGGACGGGATTGAATCGTGACCCAGTAGACGTGGTTGTCGCGGTCTTGTTTGAGGATGGACTCTAAGCCGTCGTTCAGTTCCTTGAAGCGGTTCTCGTAGCCCTCCAACTCCACTTGCCCCGCCTCGTCCGCGATCTCGCGGCGGAGGTCTTTGAGGACGGCGATGAGGTTGGTCAACGGCTCGCGCAACAGATGCGGGATGAAGTTCTTGTGGCGCAAGCGCACGGTGGTGGATTTCGTGCCGACCTTGGCGAGGAGGTTGTCGAAGAACGCGTCGGTGGCGAGGCGCACCTCCTCGGCGGCGGCAGCGAGGCGCTGCACCTGCTTGGCGGTCACGCCGGGGATGCCCGACAGCACGCCCTTACCGCTGCGGCGGCTGTGGAGTTGTTCCAGTAGGAAGTGAATCTGAACGTTAGACACCTCCAGCCCCAAGTAGCCCGCCGCGACCTCTTCGATCTGGTGCGCCTCGTCCAGCACCACCGCATCGAACGGCGGCAGCACGCCGCCCCCCGCCGCCAGGTGCGCGAACAGAAGATGATGGTTCGCCACCAGCACGTGCGCCTGCGATTGCTGCCGTCGCGCCAAGTAGAAAAACGACTGGTCGTAGAGTGGACACGCCTTACCCAGACATAACTCCGTCTGACGGTTGACCTGCGCCCACACACCGGGCAGCGGCTCGAAGTCGAGGTCCTGCAGCAAACCGGTTTCCGTCTTCCGCGCCCACGCTTTAATTGCGTTGAACTGCACCACCTCCTCGCGGCTGGCGAACAGCCCACCTTGGTCGGTTTTGCTCAACCGACGCGGGCAGAGATAGTTCTGCGTCCCCAGACACAGCGCGTAGCGGAAGTTGAGCCCGAGCCGTTCGCGGAGGAACGGTAGGTCTTTCTCCATCAACTGCTGCTGGAGCGTTTTAGTGTAAGTCGCCACGAGGACGCGCTTGCGCTCCCGCGTCGCCCACAGGATGAACGGCACAAGGTAGGCGAGGCTCTTGCCCGTGCCAGTGCCCGCCTCGACGAGCAGGTGCCGCTGTTCTTCGATCGCCTGGGCGACGGCGTGCGCCATCTGCTGCTGTTCTATGCGGTGCTCGTAGGTCGGCAGGCATCGCGCCAGCTGCCCGTCGGGAGCAAAGATGTTGTCTATGCTCTGCTGCATAGTTGTTCACCTACACCGCCTCATTTAACGCGTCCTCTTGCGCGCCGCTTTACCGTTACGCTGATTGCGACTTGGCAGGCGGCTTTTTCCCCAAGTCACGTAACGTCCTGAACAAGTCCTCCTGGTTGACCTTTTCTCAAGTCACGCCGCAACCCCGTCGTTGCGAGCGCCGCAGAGCAGTCCTCTACGGAGGTGATTGCTGTAGCGGAGGGGGATGGCTTCGCTGCGCTCGTAATGACGCTTTCCTGCAGCGGGGAGGGAGAGAAGCGCGAAACGCAAAAGCCTACATACGAGAAAAAGTCGAAGGATATCGCCTCGCGCAGGTAGCCCCAGCCCCGCGCGCCGCAGTGCGCTACCGCGTCAACGGTCAGCGGTAGGCGCCCCACTTCCTTTTCCGTCTCGAAGGTAACGTCCTCCTGACACAGGAGCCAGCCCAGCGCTTGTTCCCAGACGAAGTCGTAGGGCGTTGCTGTGATGACGTTCACGCCTTTGCTGCATTGCACCACCGCTGCTTTCACGTTATAATGGAATTAAACGAAAATGTCAAATCATCAGCGCTTTTTCGTCGGTGTAGATGGTGGCGGGACGCAGACCACCGCTGTCGTGGTGGATGAGAGTTGGCACGTTCTCGGACAAGGCGGCGCAGCGGGGAGCAACTATCACACCGTTGGCATTGACGATGCCCTCGCTCACATCGCCACCGCAATTAACGAGGCATTGAGCGCGGCGGGACTTGGCAGAACTGACATCGCAGCGGCGGGGTTCGGTCTCGCGGGCGTGCGTCGCCCGCCTGATTTTGAGCGCCTGACACCGCGCCTGCACGGACTCGGCTTCGAGCGGTTCCTCCTCGACCACGACGCTGCTGCTGCGTGGGCGGGCGCGTTGGAGTGTCAGCCCGGCGTCATCATCATCGCGGGAACGGGCAGCGTGGCGTTTGGGGTGAACGCCCAAGGCGAACGCGGGATGGCGGGCGGATGGGGCTGGTTGCTGGGAGATGAAGGGAGCGGGTATTGGATTGGGCGGGAGGCTTTGCGCGCGGTGTGCGCGCAAGCCGATGGGAGAATCCCTTCACGTATAACGCTTGCCCCAGCGATCCTTCACCATCTTGGGCTATCTTCTGCTGATGAATTAGTGGACTACGCCTATCAAGGTCCCGGACTTTCTCGGGAGCAAGTGGCTAACCTTACCCCCGTCGTTTTAAGGTGTGCGGAGCAAGGGGATTGCGTAGCGACGGACATCTTAACGCTTGCTGGCTGGGAGTTAACGCGCATAGCCTGCGCCGTCATGATACGTTTAGACATGAAAAAGGGTTGCCGCATTTCCTACGCTGGCAGTGTCTGGGAAGCGGAGGTATTGCGTGACGCATTTAAGGATATGCTGCAAAGAAAACTCTACCCCGACAACGCTCAGGTCGTCCCGCCCCGCTACCCGCCCGCCGTCGGCGCGGCGATGTTGGCGCGGGCAACGCTCTGTCAACGAATGGGGGTAATGCGCTGACAGAGCTGACGGGAACGATCCCCTTCGCTCCGGCGTCTTACGAGGTCGAACCATGATGTCCGATTTACAACTTCGCCATCTGACCACTGAAGCCCGTAACCCGGCTTCGATGGACATTGACAAGAAGACGACGCTGGAGATGCTACAAATCATCAACGACGAGGACAAGATCGTCGCCTTCGCTGTGGAGAAAGTGCTGCCCAGCGTGGCGCGAGCAGTGGATTTGATCGTGCCCCGTTTGAGATCCGGCGGGCGTTTGTTCTACATCGGTGCAGGCACCTCCGGGCGGTTGGGGATTGTTGATGCCTCCGAGTGCCCGCCTACGTTCGGCACCCCGCCGGAGTTGGTGCAGGGCATCATCGCGGGTGGTAGGGACGCTGTGTTCCGCTCACAAGAGGGCGCGGAGGATGACGCCGACGCCGGTGAGCGCGACCTTGCCGAACGGGGTTTCACCGCCAAAGATGTGTTAGTGGGGTTAAGCGCGAGTGGGCGCACGCCCTACGTCCTCGGCGCGCTGCGCTACGCCCGCCGCCTCGGTGCGCTGACCATTGGCATTACTTGCAACGACGCGGCAGCGATTCAAGATAGAGCGCAGGCTTCCTGCCTGCATTGCCGACAGGATATCGGCGCTACGTTAGCCGATGAGGTGGACGTCCTCATCGCCCCCATCGTCGGTCCCGAGGTGATCACCGGCTCGACGCGCATGAAAGCCGGCACAGCGCAGAAGATGATTCTCAACATGTTAAGCACCGTGACCATGATCCAACTGGGTCGCGTGCAGAGTAATTTGATGGTGGACATGCAGACGTTGTGCGGTAAACTACGCGACCGGGCGCGGCGCGTCGTGGCGCTCGCAGCGGGGGTGGACGAAGCCACCGCCGAAGCCGCCCTTCAAGCGAGCGGCGGGCGCGTGCGCGAGGCGATTGAGTCACTGCGGGTGTGAGGGGAGATTTTAGTGTGGAAGCCCCTCCTTAGCCCCTCCCCTTCGGGAAGGGGAGCGGCGTTTTTAGACTCCCCTCCCCCTTGGGGAGGGGCTGGGGGAGGGGTTCCCATA
>JANWYM010000177.1 GCA_025055355.1 Abditibacteriales bacterium | reverse complement strand
CTGCGTTCAACTGCCCAACATCTTCGCTTTTGCGCGGGGGGCACAGGGGCTCCCGCTGACCGATGCCGACTACGTGCAGTTCGCTGAAGACTTGATTCCGGGGCAGGGGGCGACCATCGTGGAGGCGTGGAGAGTCCTGCAGGGCAGCGACCCGAACCTCATGCGTTCCGTTGCCGACCGGCTGGCATCGCTGCCCGACGACAAAATCCAGCCCGGCAAACTCAAGGGACTGCTCTTCAACAACCCGCGCCGTTTCCTCAACGACTTGGTGATGATGCTGCGGATGCGCGCCGCGCGGCAAGACTTCCTCACCGCTGCGGAGAGGAACGAAAACCTGAAAGAGCCGCTGCGCCGTTTCGTCGCAGCGACGGAGGTGTGGCAGCGACAGCATGGCTACCAGAACTACTGGCACGACCCCCCACTGCATGAGGCGCTGCGGAAACTCAACTCGCCCGCCGTCAACGCCGTGCTCAACATCACCTACGAAGCCAAAGAACCGTTTGCGCCCGGCGTCAAAACGCCCGGCGAGCAGGTGCGCTACAACTTCCGCACGATCGAAACCTACACGACGCAACTCATCGCGGCGATGAAGACAGCGTTGCAGGAGATGAAGTAGAAGGCGGACGGGCAATGCGCCCCCGAAGCGGGAGGAGCGAGAGATCAACTGTTATCGCTTATCTCGCAAGCGCTGTTGCCGATTACCCTTCAGTTTTCGGCGTCAATGTGATTGCCTCTCCCGTCGCCGCCGATTGATACGCCGCTAATGCGATGGCAACGACCGCGCGCCCGTCCGTTCCAGTGACGGGCGGCGGGGTGTCGTTCAGGATGGCGTTGACAAATGCTCGCAACTCAGCGCGGACGGGGTTTTCAACGGGAATGTCCGCAGCGGGAATGAACTGCTCTTTCTCGCCGAAGCGCGCCCAGTGAATTCCAGCGTCGTCCCCCCAAATCCGAGGGAAGAACAACGAGCCTTCCGTGCCGTCCAGCCGCCCGCCGTATTCGCCGATGGCGGAGATGCTTGACGAATGCAGCCATCCCAAGCCCCCGTTCGCAAACGTCATCGTTACCAGCATGACGTCCTCGTAATCCGTTTGCTTCTCGCGGAACTGCCCGCCGCGCGCGACGACGCTCTGCACGTCGCCGCACACCCAGCGCATGAAGTCAATCTCGTGCGCGTTGACCTCCATCAGCGTCCCGCCGCTCAGTCGCCGCTCGTTGCGCCACGTCCGCGCCCACACGCCACCGAACCCGCCGCCCAAGCGCCGCACCACCATGCACGCGGGTTGACCGATGAGGCCTTCATCTACCATCTGCTTGACCTTGGAGTGGACGGCATGGAAGCGGCAGACCTGCCCGATCATCAACTTCACGCTGTTCTTCTCGCACGCGGCAATCATCGCGTCGCAGTCTTCCAGCGTTACAGCCATCGGTTTCTCGCAGAAGACGTGCTTCCCTGCCTCCGCCGCTGCCACTGTCGCCTCTGCGTGCAGAAACCCGGGCGTCGCCACCAGAACCGCCTGCACGTCCTCGCGCTGCAACATCTCGCGGAAATCCGCATACCACGGCGCCCCCAACTCCTCGCTCAACTTCTTCCCGACCTCCTCCGCTACATCGCTCACTGCCACGATGCACGCCTGCTCCAACTCGTTGCACGCCTTCGCCAGCGACGAACCCATCACACCACAACCTATCAGCCCCATACCTAATTTGTCCATGCCCAAGCCTCCCTGAAAACGTGAAACGTGAAAAGCGAAACGTGAACTCAGGCGGAGCAGATGCCTCAACTTGTTGAGGGTAGTCTGCACCTAAACTTTTGCGTTTCGCGCTGCTCTGCCTTCCCGATGGATCGAGGGCATTGCCCGCAGGGCAATGTCATAGCGAGCGGAGGACAGCCCTCCGTTTAACGCCTGCCATGGCGAGCACAGCGCAGCCATCCCCCACCGTTGCAGCCGTCTCCTCACGGGGAGGGGATTGCTTCGCTCCGCTCGCAATGACACGCATATCCCTACCGTCATGGCGAGCGCAGCGCAGCCATCCCCTACGGAGGAGATGGCTTTGCGTCGTTCCTCGCCACCCGCCCTTCGCAATGACATCCATGCGCTCGCCCTGACAGGCATTCTCGAAGGAGAGAGCAAAACGCAAAAGTTTACCTCCACGAACGATTTTGGAATAACCTCCAAGTTCACGCTGCACGTTTGGTCACTATTCAAGTTCTTCCCGTTGGCGCGGGTCTGTAACCTCCAAGGGGTCAGCGACCCGCGCCCCTTGTGGGTGCGGACGTCCCTGTTACTTCCAATCACGTTTCACGTTTGACATTACCGCGGGGCGTTAGTTGTTGCCACCTAAATCATAGAACGTATCAGGGGATTCGTCGTCTTGCGGCTCCAAAATGCGCTTGATGAATGAAAGCAGTTCCAGCGGGCTAAACGGTTTCGTCAGGTGGAGATGAGACCCCAACTGAAAACTGGTAAACACGTCCTTGTCCTGCGCCCTTGCCGTCAACATCACCACTGGCAAATCCACCGTTTCGGGCTGCGCCCGCAATCGCTTCAGCACCTCCCAGCCGTCCAGTCGCGGCATAGTGATGTCCAGCAGCACGAGGTCGGGGCGTTCCTGCTTGATTTTCGTCAGAGCCTGCAATCCGTCGTAAGCGGTCACCACTTCGTAGCCCGCCCGCTGGAGGTTCACCTGCACCAACCGCACAATGTGCGGCTCGTCGTCCACAACGAGAATCTTCGCCATCGCGGCACCTCCGTTGAAAGGTTGCAGGTTGACAGGTTTGAACGTTGGAACGTTTCAACCTGCCGACCTGCAACGCTGCTGGCGCAACGGCGTTGCCTAAGGCGTGAGTGGTTCAGGAGGCTTTGCAGCGGCAAAGTTTGCCGTTGGGAGGATGGCTTTTCCTACATCCCAAACTTCCGCAACTTGTATCGCAGCCCGCGCACGCTCAGTCCCAACAGCTTCGCGCACTGCGTTCGGTTCCCCCCGCAGCGCGCGAGGGTTTGGAGGATGAACTGCTTTTCCATCTCAGCCAGCGTGATGCTGGCAGGCGCAGTCGCCGCAGGCGCGAGTATCGGCAGAGCGAGATGCGAGACTTCAATCGTATCGCCCTCCGCCATCAGCACGGCGCGTTGAATGGTGTTCTCCAGTTCGCGCACGTTGCCGCGCCAGAGGTGTTGCTTTAACGATTGCAGCGCGTCGGGCGCGATGTGCCGAATGCGCTTGCCGCTGTCAGCGGCGTGCTTGTGTAGAAAGTAAAACGCCAGCGGTTCGATGTCTTCGGGTCGCTCGCGCAGCGGCGGGATGTGGAGATTGGCTACATGCAGGCGATAAAAGAGGTCTTCGCGGAACGAGCCGTCGCGCAGGGCTTTTTCGAGGTCGCGGTTGGTGGCGGCGATGATGCGCACGTCCACTTTGATAGTATGTGCGGAGCCGACGCGCTCGAACTCCTTATCTTCGAGGACGCGCAGCAGTTTGGTTTGCAGCGCGATCGGCAGGTCGCCGATTTCGTCCAGAAACAGGGTGCCACCGTCCGCCAACTCAAATCGCCCCCTACGCCGCTCCTCCGCACCGGTGAACGCGCCTTTTTCGTGCCCGAAAAATTCGGTTTCCAGCAGGTCGGCGGGAATGGAGGGGCAGTTGACCTTGACGAACGGACGGGAGGCGCGCGGGCTGAGGCGGTGAATCAACCGCGCGACGACCCCCTTGCCTGTTCCCGTCTCGCCCGTCAGCAGCACCGTCGCTTGACTTTGCGCGATGCGCTCAGCAGCGCGTAGCACCTCTTTCATGCGCGGGCTTTCGGCGATGAGGTCGGGATGCAGCGCCCGCAACTCCTCGCGCAGCAGATGATTCTCGCGGCGCAAGCGGTGGTGTTCCAGCGCTTTGGTGATGACGGTGTGCAAGTGTCCGTGGTCAATCGGCTTCGCCAGAAAATCGAACGCGCCGGATTTGATGGCTTGCACCGCGCTTTCGATGGTGCCGAAGGCAGTGACCATCACGACCAGCACATTGGGGTCACGCCCTCGCAACGCCTCGAGCGCGGCAAAGCCGTCCATCTCCGGCATCTTCATGTCCAGCAGCACGAGGTCGGGTGTCTCGCGCTCAAACAGCGCGACGGCTTCGGCGCCGTTGACGGCGGTGATGACCTCATGCCCCAGCCGCGCCACCGCCTCCCGCAGCACGCGGCGGTGGGACGGTTCGTCATCAGCGATGAGAACTTTGCAGCGCATAGGGAAAGTCAACGGACTACGGTAGTGGGTTGCTGTCAACGGATTCTTGTAACGGATTAAGCGGATTGGTAACAGGCGCAGCGAAGAGGATCCGTTCCATCTACTACCGCAACACGTTGATAGGCTGTTCACCCTACCAGCGGTAAATCCGTGTCGTCAAATATCTGCCCCCGTGCCGATTCACAAGCCTTAGATGCAGCCCGTCCGCCGTGCGGCGGCAGGTCAGTTCGTTGGTGCTGTCCAGCGAGTCGGCGAGCGCATCCACGAAGTCATCGTCAAAACTCAACACTATCACGCGCTGGCGGTGCTTGACCTTCTTGCCCATGACGACGTGGAGCCGTTCCGCCTCGCGGCGCGTGCGGCGCAGGATGACAAACCGCGCCGCCGTGCCGACTTTGGTGGCAACGGCGTCAACCTTTTTGACCGCGATGTTGCCGCAGTCCACCCACAGCGTCAGCCGCCCCTCTGCGTCGTGCGCGACCAAATCGGGTTTATAATGCCAATCAATCCCCTCCTCGATGCGTGGGCGGTCTTCGATGAACAGCAGGTAGCCAATCAACTTGAGCGCGACATGCCACGCCACCTCGCCCGCTCCGGCGGCGATGACGAGTTTCTCCCGATGTTGGGCGTCGGACGTCATCAGGTGGATGGTGAAGGTGTATTTCATACCTTCGGAGTATATCGCTCCGCTCGCGGGGCGTCAACTTCATTTCAGGCGTTGCGCGGTTGCCCTCTGATTTGACATCGCGCGCGGCAACCCCTAAAATAACGGGCATCGAAAATGTAAGACAAGTTGCCAACTTGTCCGACCTTAACCCTGAAAGGGGTGTCAAGAGTTACACCGTTGCAGATGGCGTCCCCAACTGGTTGGGGCTGAGAGGTGCCGAGACCTCAACCCGTTGGGGACTCCGCATCCAACGGCGTCGCTCGGGGAGGTGTTCGTGAAGAATCTGATTTCCGTCAATGTGGGCAGTTACCGCAAGTATCGGGACACGGCTTACGTCCACCTGCCGACCATCGGCGTGCGCCACGTCGAAATCGGCGTGCCGCGTCTGGAAGACGTGGACGCCGTGCGGGAGACGCTGGAGTTCTTCGGGCTGTCGGCGGCGACGCTGATGGCGCGCGCCGACCTCAAAGCCGAGGACGTTGTGCAGACCTATGTGCCGCAGTTTCAGGCGGCGCAAGCGATGGGCGTGAAGATTCTGTTCACCAGTTTGCATCGCGGCGAGTTGGATAAAGAGACCGCCTATCGTCGCCTGCGCGCTGTGGGCGACGAAGCCGCAAAGTACGGCTTGACCCTCGCCTTGGAGACGCATCCCGACCTGTGCGAAAACGGCGACGTGGCGCGGGAGACGATGCAAGGCGTGAATCATCCTCACATCCGCCTCAACTTCGACACCGCCAACGTTTACTACTACAACCAAAACGTCAACGCGGTAGAGGAACTGAAGAAGATTGCGCCCTACGTTGTGAGCGTTCACCTCAAGGACACCAATGGCGGTTACAAGACGTGGCACTTCCCCACGTTGGGCGAGGGCGTGGTGGACTTCAAGGGCGTTTTTCAAGTATTGAACGAGGTCGGGATGCACGGTCCGTTCACACTGGAAATGGAAGGGATTCAAGGCGAAAACCTCAACCTGCGGCAGACACATGAACGGATGGCGCGGTCAATGGAGTATCTGCGCAGCATTGGCGTTGTTGAATAAACTCGACTTTGGCGTTTCTTTTCCTTTGAGCCTCCCCTCCCCCTCTCACACGAGGGGAGCGAGGTAAGGGGAGCGTGGTGGCTTTTTGCCCTTACCCCTGATGTCATAGCGAGCGCAAAGGAGGGGTTGGCTCTGCTCGCCATGACAGGCTCTTTCCTCGGGGAGGGCGACGCTTCTGCGGAGCCGTTGGTTTCGAGCGTTCGGCTCGGCGGGAGCCTCGCCCTCCC
Organism: Abditibacteriales bacterium; assembly: GCA_025055355.1. Classification (GTDB taxonomy): domain Bacteria; phylum Armatimonadota; class Abditibacteriia; order Abditibacteriales; family JANWYM01; genus JANWYM01. The sequence goes on along the minus strand of JANWYM010000177.1, from coordinate 1,635 downwards.
GTTTGGGGAGCCGTTCAGACATGAAAGCCATGTCCATCCTCGGAGGCTTACTGATGATGTCCATCGTCGTCGGAGCGCAGCCGCCGCCATTGAAGTTGGCAGAGAAGTGGGAGGGCGCATATAGCGGCGCAGATGCCAGCGGCGCGCACGTCATCGCGCTGTGGCAGTTTGACACGGGCGCGGAGAACAAAGACGCCTCCGGGCAGGGCCACGACCTGACGCTGCGCGGGGCGCGGTTCAGTCCTGATGGACGGTTCGGCGGCGCGCTGGAATCGTTTCGCGGCTATCCCGATAAAGACGAACCGCATCAAGCGGTGGCGAAGAACCACCCCGCGCTATCGCCGCAGGGCGCGTTCACGGTGGAGATGTGGCTCAAGCCCAAGCCGGAGTTGGAGGGCTATCCGGAGTCGTTTCTGCTGGACAAAAAATACGTGGCGCACACCGATTACCAACTGATTCTATCGGCGGCGGATGGCACCGGCAAACGGCGGCTGCGGATGAACCTGGGCTTTGGCACCAACAGCGCAACGTTTACCTCCGAGGCGGCGCGGTTTGAACCGGGCGTCTGGTATCACATCGCTTTCACTTACGACGGCGCGGGAACAGGACGCTTCTATCGCAACGGCGCGGCGCTGGGGGGCGGCACGCAAAACGGCCGCGGCTTCATCGTGCCCGGCAATCATCCGCTCGTCATCGGCGACAGAATCGGCAGTTACTATCATGGCTTTCCCGGTTTCATAGACCAGGTGCGCCTCTGCAGAGGCGTGCTGGAATTCCGCCCGGCGGCGCTGGCGTTCGCGGCGGAACGGACGGTCTACGTCCGCATGGAAAACGCGCCGCCGTTGAAGTTCACCCTCACCAACTTGCAGCACCATCCCCTCACGGGCGCGAGGGCGAGGTTCTCGCTCCAAGGCTGGCAGGAGCGGGAAATCCCGATTCCCGATATGGCTTCGGGAACAAGCCGTGCCATTGAATATCCGCTGGACACCAGCCTGCGACCGGGGAAATATCGCCTCACCGCTCGCATCGAAATCCCCGGCAGCCCGCCTTACACGAGTGAGGAACAGTTCCCCATCACCCTCGTTCCCCGCCCGCTGCCGCAGCGGATGCCCGTCGTGATGTGGGGCGCGAGCCCCAGGGAGTTCCAGCGTTTGAAAGACATCGGCTTCACCCACTGCGCGGGGCTGTGGGTGGACTACGGCAAAATCTGGGACGCGGGCAAGCCCACCGAGGCAGCCAACCCGCCGAGCGTCGCGCAGATGAAGCGCGACCTTGACGTGGCGTTGGCACACGACCTGCGCGTTTACGCCGCTCTCTCGCCCGGCCGTTGGGCGCGGGGCAAAGCGGAACTTCGGCGCGTGCGACGCGACGGCAAACCTTACGCACACGAGGACATCTGCGGTCTCTTCCCGCTGCTCAAAGCGTTCTGCTACAACGTCGGCGCGTCGGCGGTGCAAACTTACGGCGACTTCCCCGCGTTCGACGCCGCGCTGATTCACACCGAAGTGCGCGACGACTCGCAACTCTGCTTCCACGCGCACGACCAAGCCGCTTTCAAACAGTTCGCGGGATTTGATGTTCCCACCGAAGTGGTGAGCCTGCGCGGCGTGTCCTACCAGAATTTGAAAGGTTTTC
>JANWYM010000176.1 GCA_025055355.1 Abditibacteriales bacterium | reverse complement strand
CGAACTGCCGCCGCATCACCTCCCCCACTAAGGTCTCCTGCCCGCGCTGCGCCAGCGCTGTAAGCAGATCCGCTCGCGTCAGCACCCCCACCGTCCGTCCCTCTTCCACCACGGGGAAGTCCTGCTGGAAACCCGCCAGAACGTGTTCAACCGCCCGCGCTAATGAGTCGTGCGGCGAGAGGGTACGGAAGTCGGTGATCATCGCCTTGCTGATGGGGATGCCGCTCAACGAGGACTTCATCTGCACCATCGCCGCCTCTTCGGCGGCACCCATCCACACAAACAGCGCGATGAACACCAGAAACGGATTGTAGAACAAGCCAATGAAACCGAACAGAAACGCCATCACCTGCCCGACGCTGGCGGCAATCTGCGTCGCCTGCACGTAGTCCATCTTCATCGCCAACACCGCCCGCAGCACGCGCCCACCGTCCATCGGGAAAGCCGGCAGCAGGTTGAACACCGCCAGCGCCACGTTCACCCACATCAACTTCACCAAAAATTGCCCGCCCACCAGCGCCACGTCGCTTAACGCCGCCAGCCCCGCTACCGGCACCAGCACAACGAGCAGCCCCCCCGCCAGCACGATGTTGACGGCTGGGCCCGCCAGCGCGACCAACAGTTCCTGCTTCGGGTCTTCGGGCATCCGCTCCAACCGTGCCACCCCGCCGATGGGTAACAGTGTGATGTCGCGGGTGCGGATGCCGAAATGCTTGGCGGTGAGGGCGTGCCCCAACTCGTGTAGCACGACGATGCCGAACAGGGTGAGAATGAACAGCAATCCCTGCACCGTTAGCGCCACGCTGTGCCCTTGCAGGTAGTGGTTCAGCACCACCCAGCCCAGCAGCAGCAGAAAGGTGGCGTGCATATAGATGTCAATGCCTGCCACTTGCGCGATGCGCCACGACCATTTCATCATTGTTGTCCCCCTTTCGGCGCAAGCAAGAAAGTCGCCCGCTACGCCCTCGCGGATTTCTCCGTCACGGATTTCTCCGTTGCGGCGCGGCGGGCGACTCTCCTCGGGCTAATCTCTTTGGGGTAGTTGCCTTCCAGAGTAGCCCACACAAAGTCGCCCGTGCAAAGTCGCTCACGATGCCGTCGCGGATTGCCATCGCGGCGCGACGGGCTACCCTCGGTGGACTACCTGAGCAGTCGGTCTAACTCCTCAAAGTGCCGCGTCTCATCGGCGATGAGGTTCTCTAACTCCACCCGTAGACCGATTTCCCCGCACGCCTCCGCCTGCTGGACGCGCTCCTTGTAACCCGCAATCGCTTGGCACTCGTTGTCGCGCTCGCGCTTGAGCGCCTCGCACGGGTCGGTGATCGGCGTGGGGTAAGCGGGCTTGATCTCGGGCGTGCCACCTAATGCCACGATCTTGTCAGCGAGAAACGCGGCGTGCTTGAGTTCATCGGCAATCTCCTGCTGGAACAACTCCCGCGCCTCGTGCCCACCGAAGCCCACCATCACGCTTGCCTCCAGCAGGTAGCGCATCACCGTCTCCAGTTCACGGTTCAAGTCCGCGTTCAACCCTTCAATCAGTTTCTGTTTGTCCATCGTCTTTAGCCTCCTTTGAAGTAATGGGCAGCGTGAACTGAAACACGCTTCCTCTCCCTAATTCGCTCTCCACCCAGATTTTCCCTCCATGCGCTTCCACAATCTGCCGCGCAATGGGCAGCCCTAAGCCCGTGCCTTTGATACCGTAGGTCCACTTATCCTCTACCTGCTGATACTTCTCAAAGATGCGCTCGCGGTCCTGCGGCGGCACGCCGCGCCCGGTGTCCGCGACGCTGACGCGCACAAAGTCGCCTGCGCACGTAAGACGGCGTCGCGGGCTACTTTGTCGCAGACGCCAATCGTCCTATCACCCGCACCAACCGCTCGCGCACCTCTTGTGCAACGGCTTTGAGTGCCGCGTTGTCGCTCTCACCCAGCCGCACGGTGGGGTCAATCGCCGAGACGATGACGCCGCCATCCTGCTCGTAAACGATGACGTTGCACGGCAGCAGTAAACCCACCTCTGGCTCCGCCGTCAGCGCACGGTGCGCTGACTTCGGATGGCACGCGCCAAGGATGAGATACTTCGGAAAGTCCACACCTAACTTCTCCTTGAACGCCTTCTGCACATCAATCTCCGTAATAACGCCGAAGCCTTCCGCTTTCAGCGACTCCTTGACCTTTGCCACTGCCTGCTCGTGGCTCACATTCAGTTTTACCGACATCCCGAACTTGCTTTGCCGCTGCGCGAAGGCAGCAAACACGATTGCCAGCGTGCTCACCACCACGCCGGCGACAATCAACGACTTACGCATGTTCCTCATTCTCCTTTTGTAATTGTGATTTACGCGGCTTGCTGCGCGGCACCGCGCAGCCGTCGCTCACTCACGTAGGCACGCCCAACCTGGGCAGCACCCATAGTTGCAGCACCAGCCACAACACGACAAACCCCATCAACCACAAAATGTCCATCCCTCTCCTCCTCAAGGTAAGTTGACTCTTCCTGTCCGCATCTTCCAGAGGAAATACCTCTCAAACCACACCTTCATCCAGTGCGCCCACGGACCGGGAATCAGCAGTTGCACCTTGCGCTGGCTCGGCGCGTAGATGCGGTCGGTGAGCATCACAATCCCCTGATTGCCCGCGTCGAGGATGCACTTGGCGTCCATCTCTGTCGTCGGCTTGGGGGTCAGGGACTTGCCCTCCATGCTGGCAACGATGTTACGGGCGGCATACTTCGCCATGACCTCGCTGATGTAGCCCGTCTTCGGCACCGAACAGCCCGCCGGGCAGGGAGCCGGTGGCACCACCGCCACGCTCACCCCGGCGGCGAAGATGTTCGGATACTGGAGGTGACGAAAGTAATCGTCCACGACGATGAATCCCCGCTCGTTGCCCAAACCCGACTGGCGGATTGCCTCCACGCCCAAAAACGGCGGGATAATCATCGCATACTTGAACGGTAAGCTCTTGCCGCTCAGGTCTTCGGGTTGCCCGTTCTTTGCCGCCGCGCGATGGAGGCTGCCCTGTTTGAAGTGGACGGCGTTGGGTGTGACCCTCTCAATCACCGCGTCCAACACCCAGTCAACATGCGTGTGGCGGAAGAACCACTCCGTCATCCCCTGCGCCCATTTCAACCCGCCGATACCGAAATGCCCAGCGAACGGCTCGGCGGTCACGAAGGTGATGGGCACCTGATCGCGCACGCCCGCCTTACGCAGGGCGTATTCAAGGTTGAACACGAACTCGTAGGCTGCTCCAAAGCACGACGCCCCTTGCGTCGCGCCGACAATAACTGGTCCGGGGTCTTTGAGAAACTCCTGCCACGCCGTGCCCGCTTGCACCGCGTGGTCGGCTGTGCAGATGCTCTGCGTGTAGCCCCCATGCGGTCCCAAGCCCTCGACCACCGAGAAGTCCACATGCGGTCCCGTTGCAATCAGCAGATAGTCATAAGGCAGACCACCCGTTTGCGTCTCTACCACTTGCCGCTCAGGGTCAATGCGCGTCACTGCCTCATGGACAAACTGAATGCCCTTCCTCTCCAGCGAGGGCTGGAGGGGAAAGGAAATCTGCTCGGGCGTGCGCCAGCCGAACGGCACCCAGATGAGCGAGGGGATGAAGGTGAACCTGTCGTTTTTGTCAACGACCGTGATGTTATGCCTCTCGCCCAGTTCGCGCTTCAACTCGTAAGCCGCCGTCAGCCCGGCGAAACTGCCGCCGATGATGACGACGTTCTTCTTGCCGTTGGCATGCATCGGAGTCACCTCCTATGGCGCCGTTTGACAAATGGCGCTACCCTGCCGCGCAGCGTCGCAGCCCCAACTTCTGAAGCAGCCACACCATCGGACACCAATCGCTAAACGCCGACTGCAGCAGGTTCAGTCCGACGAACGCCGTTAGCAGCAGCCAGTAGGGGCTGTGCCAGACGGCTAAACCTGCACTCACCAACACGAAAACACCTGCTATCAGGCGAAGAACGCGTTCCACCGTCATCGTGGCTCACCTCCAATGGCAACCTCCAATAGTCATCCCTCGCTCCGTCACGGTTTCCCCGCGATGGCGTCGCGGGCTACTTTGCGGTGCTCCTTCATCATACACTTGTTCATGACCACTTGCAGCCCCGCCGCCCGCGCCTTGTCGGCGGAAGCGTTGTGGACGATGCCCTCCTGCATCCAGACCACCTTTGCGCCGACGGCGATGGCGGCGTCCACGATCGCAGGCACGGCTTCTGGCTTGCGGAAGATGTCCACTACGTCCACTTTCTCTGGAACTTCCAACAGGCTGGGGTAGGATTTCTCACCCAACACCTCCGTCACGTGCGGATTGACGGGGATGATGCGATAGCCATGTTCCCTCAGGTAGGACGCCACTCGATAACTGTCCCGTGTCGGCTCGTCCGACAAGCCGACGATGGCAACCACGTTGGCTTCTGACAGAATCTGTCGCACCTCTTCATCCGTTGCGTTTTTCCGGGGAACCTCGCAAACTTCCGACATCGCTGGTTACCTCCCTGCCGTGGGGCAATTTGACAAATTCAGTAAGTTCCAATGTCATGGCGAGCGCAGCGGAGCGATATCAATAGAGCGAGGGGGATGGCTTCGCTATGTTCGCCCTAACAGGCATTTGAACTTGCTGAAACTGCCCTACCCCGTCGGCTGCGGGGCGGGCGCGACCTGCTCCAACTTCGCCTTGAGCGCCTGCGGGTGCAGCAAGCCCACCATCGTGTCCACGATGACGCCGCCTTTGAACAGCATCAACGTCGGCACGCCGCTGATGCCGTAGCGCACAGCGAGCGGGTATTCCTCCTCGACGTTCACCTTGACAACCTTCACCCGCCCGGCGAACTCTTCCGCCAACTTGTCCAGAATCGGCGCCAGCATCTTACACGGCGGGCACCACGTCGCGTAGAAGTCCACCAACACCGGCTGCTCGGCACGCAGCACTTCGCTTTCAAACCCTTGGGTTGTTACATGCTTCACGTCGCTCATGATCAATCACCTCCGAAACGGTTGAGCGCTTTCTAAGGCAACTGAACCGTGATACGAGCAGACGTTACAAAAAAAGACGGCGCCCCGCGAACCGGGACGCCGTATGAGGATCGACTTAGAGCGCTGTTATGGCGATGCTGAATTGCACGGACGATGCGCCTGCAACTCTTTCCACCTCTCTCTCAGCACACGGTGCAAACGTTCTCGGAATGGTAGAGGGATTTCATACACTTCCTCGCCTTTGTAAAGCGTGATGGTTTTGCGGATGCTGTCCACCACCAGAGCGCAGGGGTTGCAGCCCGCCAGATGCTCTTCAAAATCCTCGCACACGGCGGGGTCAATGTCGCCGTCCACGTAGTCGTTTAACATGCGGAGTAGGTCTTCACATTTCATCGGTCTGCGTCTCCTCAACGGCAGGGCTGGCAGGGACGCCCGCCCCTACGTCGGGCTGGCAGGGGCGCCCGCCCCTGTAGGGCTGGCAGGGACGCCCGCCCCTACGATTGACGATAACTTTTCAGCAGCGCCTCAGCAGGCGTCGCGCCGCGCTCGTCACCCTCGTGACGGTGCGAGCGGAACACACGCTGGCTCTCATCCCCGAACACCCGCGTCAACTTCTCACGTAGCATCAGCCGCGCCCGCAGCAGGCGGACTTTGACGTTCGCCGGCGTGATGCCCAAGACCTTCGCGGTCTCCTCGACACTCATCCCCTCGACATCGCGCAGCACAAACACCAAGCGGTATTTCTCATCCAGCGCGTCAATCGCCTCATCCAGAATCCGCTTGAGTTCGCGCTGTTCGACGATCTTCGCTGGGTCGCCGCGCCAGTCGGCGATGTATTCAGGATGCGGAATTTCGCCCTCTTCGTTCTCGCTGGTGAACTCCTCCAGGGAGACCGTTTCCAAGCCCTTACGCTTGCGCAGCACTTTCAGGGCGGCGTAAGTGACGATGCGCGTCATCCACGTCGCAAATGACGCCTCCTCGCGGAAATCCGCGAGATGCTCCAGCGCATCGAGGAACGCTGTCTGCACTACGTCCTCCGCGTCCTCCCGCTGCCGCACGATCTTCATCGCCAGCGCGTAGAGCCGCCGCTCGTGACGACTGACAAGTTGCTCAAACGCCTCGTAATCGCCTGATTTGGCGCGAGCCACCAGCACGCTGTCATCCATGCGTTTCACCGCTGTTGTTTTTAGACGCGGTGAAGAGGAATCCTTCTCTACCTTCTGAAATGGGCTGGCAGGGACGCCCGCCCCTACTTGAGCGACTGCGGGCGGGGGCAGCGGTTGACAAACTCGAGGGCTTTCTCGATGAAGATTTCCCCAGTCATCTCACCCAGACAGGTGCGTGAGATGTAATCGTAGCGCTTGAAACTGTTCCAATCCACTTTGGTCAGGATGTAGCCGAAGGCGTCGTTAGTCAGCCCGAACAGCAGGTTGTGTTCGCCGTGCATCTTGCGCTTGAGGTAGTAGCCGATGTTGGGCAGCGCCTCACCGGGGATGGTTAGAATCTGGGCGTTGCCCAAGTTGACGACGTTGACCTGCGCGGGGATGTTCCACCCGTCCAGTCGCGTTTGGGAAAGGACCGGAGAGGTCCGCACAATCTCGCGCAGCATCTCCGAGTCAATAGGGAACGTGATGGTGGTCGCCGCGCAGAACAGCGTCGGGTTCTTTTGCACAGGCGCGTCAGCGACGATGCGCAAGGCTTCATCCGCCAGCAGCGTGCCGATGCGCACGCACTCCTCCCACGTGCGCAAGTCCCTCTGCCCCGTCGGGTCAGCGGGGTCACGGTTGTCGGCGGTGATCATCCCGCCCAGTGCGCCGTTCATGAAGATCGCCGTGCCGCCCCCTCGCGCCTCAATCCGCTCGTAAAGCGGTCCGCACAGGTCGGGGCTCAGGATGCCCACCGCATCGCCCAGCACCTCGGGATGGATAGCGTAGTTGACGAGGGTAGCGAACGGCTTGCCGCTGGCGTCGAGGCATTGAATTACCGAACAGCGCGGGTCGTAAAGTTGAGGCGCGTAGTAGTTGTAGGCAATCTTCCCCTGCGCCTCGCCTGTCGCAATCTTCACGCTGGCGGGCTGCAGTTTCGCCACCGCCTCGTTGATGGCTTCCGCCATCTTCGCGCACACCATGTCCAGATACTTCAAGTCACAGGAGAACCCGCCCTTGCCGTCAGGGAAGCCGTAGCAATCGGGGGCGCTGTGCGTGTGAGTGGCGCCGATGAGAATGTTCTGCGGCGGGATGCCTTTAACCTGCGCCCGCACCTTGTTGCCCAGCGTCGAAGGGAAGCCCAGAAAATCCGCCCCCACAATGGCGACGCGGACGCCGTTGTTCTCCAGCACCAGGGCGCGCACCGTGAGGTCGCCCCGTTTTTCCTTGACGGGATTGGACGGCCCGATGCCACCCGAAACGGGCAGCAGCGGGTCGGGTGTGACCACCCGCACCGCCACGCCCGCACGAAACTCTGCCGCAGCACGCGAGACGAAAACGAATAACATTGTAGTAAGAATGACGACTGCTTTTTTCATTGTATGATCTCCCCCTGAAAGTACCCGTCATGGCGAGCGCAGCGAAGCAATCCCCACCGCTGTAATTGGTCGCCTCCGCAGGGGATTGCTCCGCTGCGCTCGCAATACGCCCATGCGCTTGCCGTGACAGGCATTTTGGAGGAGCCAAGCATTGTAAGGGTTGTCCGTCGGACAACCCTTACAATGCTTGGCTCCTCCAGTTTGTCGTCACGGAGGTGGCACGAAGGAGTTGCCTCAGCATCCAGACGATGACGCCGACGCCAACCACCAATAGCGCGAGGAAGGCAATCATC
>JANWYM010000175.1 GCA_025055355.1 Abditibacteriales bacterium | reverse complement strand
CCCCTCCGCGAGGAGATGCTGCGACGGAGGGGATGGCTTCGCCGTTCTCGCCATGACGGGCATTCGGCGGATGGCTTCCTGCGAAGGAGTTGAAGGACGAGAAACAGTCTGAGGGCGCCCTGCTCAAAGACAACGTCTCAACCTTATGCCCCACCGGCGTATGGCTTGACCCTTCCCCGCGATTGTAGTATGCTTGAATCCGAACCAAAGAAAGGGGAGAGTTTTGGAACGGCGCGTTTTGACCATTGGGCACAGCCCGGACGCTGATGATGCGTTCATGTTCTACGCGCTCACGCACGACAAAATTGACACGGGCGCGTATTGCTTTCGGCATCTGCTTGAAGACATTGAAAGCCTCAACCGTCGCTGTTTGAAAGGCGAGTTGGAGATTTCGGCGGTCTCGCTGCATGCTTACGCGCACATCGCCGACCGCTACGCGCTCCTGACGTGCGGCGCAAGCGTGGGCAAAGGTTACGGACCCATCGTCGTGCGACGGCAGGACGCGCCGACGGATTTGAGCGGCGCGATCCTCGCCATTCCCGGCACGCTCACGACGGCGTTCCTGACGCTGAAACTCTACCTGAAAGATTTCCGTTACACGGTTGTGCCGTTTGACCAAATTTTGAACGCCGTGAAAAGCGAACAGGTGGATGCAGGGCTGCTCATCCACGAAGGGCAGTTGACCTACGCCGATGAAGGCTTGCATCGAGTGGTTGACCTTGGCGCGTGGTGGCTGGAGGCAACCGGGCTGCCGCTGCCACTTGGCGTCAACGTCGTGCGGCGCGACTTGGGCGAAGCGGTGATGCGCGAGGTGTCGCGTTTGATGCGCGCGAGCATTGACTACGCGCTCGCGCACCGCGAGGAGGCGTTGAGTTATGCCCTGCGATACAGTCGCGGACTGGACCGCGCACGCGGCGACCAATTTGTAGGGATGTATGTCAACGATTACACGCGAGACTTGGGCGTTGAGGGGCGGCAGGCAGTGGATACCCTGCTGAGCCGTGCTTATGCCGAAGGCATCATTCCCACGAAGCCCCAGATTGAGTTCGTCTGAAACAGACTCTCCTCCTGGACAGGGAGGGGTGAGAGGAGGTTGACATGAAAGCGACCATTCGCGGCAAAGCCTACGTTGTGGGGGATAACGTCGACACCGACCAAATCATTCCTGCGCGTTATCTCGTCTACAACCCTGCGATTCCCGACGAGCGGAAGATGTTCGGGCGGTATGCCCTGTCGGCAGTTCCCACTGCGCAGGCGGGACTGCCGCAGGGCGGCGTGCCGTTCGTGAAAGAGAACGCGGATAAGTCGGAGTTCGCCGTCATCATCGGCGGCAAGAACTTCGGTTGCGGCTCCTCCCGCGAGCATGCGCCCTTGGCTCTCCGCGAAGCCGGCGTCGAGGTCGTCGTCGCTGAGTTCTATGCCCGCATCTTCTTCCGCAACGCCGTCAATGGTGGCTACCTCATCCCCTTTGAGACCGACGAACGCCTCTGTGAGAAAATCAGAACTGGCGACGAGGTGGAGGTCAACGTTCCCGCGCACACGCTCAAGAACCTAACGACGGGCGAGGCGTTTGCCCTCAAACCGCTCGGCGACATTCTGCCGATTATCGAGGCGGGCGACGTATTTGCCTATGCGCGGAAGAGCGGGATGATCCCGTGACAGTCATAACGTTGCCCACGAATCCCCGCAGAGGACACGTTCAAAACTGGGACTTGTTCGTTGACGGCATCGGCGGTTCTCAGTTAGAATTAGAATAAAGCGGGGTGCCAATGACTAATAGCTTATGGGTCATTGGTCGTGGGACAAGGACAGGTTGAGCCAACCCCTTGCGCTCAGAATTCCCAAAAAACAGTCCTATCCACCCTGTTAAAGATCATGTCCGAACTGCAAACGAAGATGGTGGACGTGGGCAGCAAGGCGGACACAACGCGTGCGGCGGTGGCCCGTGGTGTGGTGCGCATGTTGCCCACAACGGCGCGGCGGATTGTCGCGGGCGAAATTCCTAAAGGCGACGTGCTGAACACCGCCCGCGTCGCAGGCATCATGGCGGCGAAGAACACCCCGCACATCGTTCCTCTCTGTCATCCCCTGTTGATTACCGCCGTGGACGTTGACCTCGACGTCAACGTCGAGTGCGGTGAGGTTATCATCACTGCCCGCGTGCGCTGCGTCGGCAAAACCGGCGTCGAGATGGAAGCCCTCACCGCCGTCAGCGCGGCAGCGTTGACGGTCTACGACATGTGTAAGGTCGTGCAAAAAGACATGGTCATTGCCGATGTGCGACTGTTGGAAAAGTCGGGTGGAAAGAGTGGGGACTGGAAAGCGGATGATGCATAGTTGCCGTCGCTACGAGTCGCTTGCCGCCGAGCGAACTTCACCCCAGCCGGGGGTTAGGTTACATCTTCTCCGCCAGCCCCCACTTCATGCGGTTGAAGACCGCGCAGCCTATCGCAAAGACAATGACCGATACGAATCCCGTCCATGCGACCATCCCCCAATCTAACGGATGAAAGTAAAACCGGAAATCGCCGGTGGTGCGGGTGGGCAGAGGGGGCAGCAACACCTTCTGATAGGCAATAATCAGGGCAGCCATGGGGTTGAGTTGAATCAGCGTGTAGGTCGGTCCGGTAAACCGGTCAGCAATCCAGATGACGGGAGTAATGAACAACAGCATCATCAGCGCCCGCTGCACCAGAAACTTGATGTCCTCGTAGTAAACGCTCAAACATGAAAGAATCAATCCGATGCCTGCCATAAGCAGCGTTTGAATAAGAACGAGAATCGGCAACACCCAGAGCGTCTTTTGCAGCCGCAAGTCGAAGTGGTTCAGCCACAGCCAGTAAATGAAAAACACTCCCAGCGCTAACAGAAAGTGGATGAGGTTGCTCAGAATGGTCGCCAACGTCAGCACCTCGCGCGGGAAGTAAATCTTCTTCACGTAAACGAAGTTGTAGAGGATGGACGAGCAGGAGTCCAGTAGACCGTGATTGAAGTAAGTCCACGGAATATAAGCCGCAAACAGATACGCTGAGTAGTTGGGAACGGGAATCCCCAGCGCCTTGCGCATGGCGAACGTAATCATCACGCAAGTAAGCACCGGGTCCGCCAGCGACCACAGGAAGCCGAAAAACGACTTCTTGTAGCGCAGGCGCAACTCCCGCCGCACCAGCAGTTGCAACAGATGGCGATAGGTGTAGATTTCTCGCAGAGAGGAAAGCATAGACGTTCAGTGACCGGTGACCAGTGACCAGTTTTTAGAGCCTATTGTCTGCATTCAGATACTCACAATCCACAGCCTCTTCTACCCAATGCTGTGTTTCAGGCTGTTCAGCATCGGCGTCAGTGAGTTTGCTGATAAAATGCCCTGCGTAACGTCTCCTTGCCCAAGCCTCCGAAATTTGCGCACCGATGGAACGCGATGACCGTCGCATCTGGTCAGTCAGCGAAAACATCTCTTCTTTTGGAAACGCCTTTGACGAGGCAAAGACCTTTCTGGACACTGATTTGGCTTTCCTGTAAACTGCTAAATCCCTAAAAAATCATCCCCACGCCCCAAACGGTTCATAACTAACATCTCCCTTTTGACCACCCCGCGCCCCCTCCCTCATGACTACTCACTGATCACTGCTCACTGGTTACTGGTCACTGGTCACTATTCACTCTCTTCCTCCGCCGTCACGCGCAAATACTCCTCCACGACTTCTCCCGTCGGTCCATCGCGTCGCACCGCGCCGTTGTCCAGCCAGAGGGTGCGCTCCGTAACGCGGCGGACGGCGTTCATGTCGTGCGAGACGAAAAAGACGGTCTTGCCACGCTGCTGACACTCCTGAATTTTGCGCAGGCACTTGTGCTGAAAGTGTTCATCGCCCACAGCCAGCACCTCATCAATGAGCAGAATGTCTGGGTCAATCTGCACCGCAATCGCAAAGCCCAAACGCATGACCATCCCCGACGAATACGTCCGCACGGGGGCATCAATGAACTCCTCCAGTTCCGCGAACTTCACGATGTCTGGCAGCCGCTCCTCGGTGGCGCGGGCGTCTAAACCCAGCATCGCGCACAGGATGTAAGCGTTCTCCTCGCCGGTCAAATCGGGGTGAAATCCCCCGCCCAGTTCCAGCATCGGCGCGACTCTGCCCTCCACCCGCACGCTGCCGCGCGTTGGGCGATACACGCGGCACAACGTCGCCAGCAGCGTGCTTTTGCCCGAACCGTTCCTGCCGATGACCGCTACGGACTCGCCCTGCCGCACGCGGAACGACACATCGCGCAGCGCGACGATCTCCTCGTAACGGATGCGGCGAAAGTTCAGGACGGCGTGCTTGATGGACTTGGGGCGATAGTGCGCGAGGCGGAAGGTTTTCCACAACCCTTCGACCACGATGGCGTCCGCCAACCTAAATCCTCCCTCGAAAGTCGTCCTCGTCCTCGCCCCTCAACAACGACCGACGACGAGGACGATTGTCCTGCGGCGGGGGTGTGCGCATCGGAACATGAGCCACTTCCCCGCAACGCCCGTCCTTGCTTCGCTCCGCTCGGAAGGAATCTTCCTGCGGAGTGGGGTGCCGACGACTTCCCCCCTATACCACTTCAACGTCCCGACGCTGCGCCTTCGCGTCCTCTGCGTCCTCAGCGGGTCCTGGCACTTGCGGCAACCGCACGGTGAACGTCGTGCCTTTGCCGACTTCGCTTTCCACCGCAATCGTTCCGCCGTGCGCTTCCACCGCCCACTTGACGATGTTCAGCCCCAGCCCGCTCCCACCCGCGTCACGGCTGCGCCCGGCGTCCACGCGGTAGAACCTATCAAAGATATGAGGCAAGTGTTCGGGCGGAATGCCTACACCGGTGTCGGAGACGGAGAGAACGACGAAGGGGAAGTGGGAGGAAGTAAGGGGAAGTAAGGGGAAGTCGTCATTTTCCCCCGCCTGCCTGCGTCTTCCTTCTCCTTTTACTTCTCCTTTTAATGTTACACTCACTTTTCCGCCCTCTGGGGTGTATTTAATCGCGTTGTTCAACAAGTTGGTCACAATCTGCTGCAGCCACAGCGGGTCGCCCTCGACAGTCGCCTCATCAATTTCTTCCAATTCCAGCGATACGCCTTTGCGGCGGGCGATGGCTTCCATCTGCTCGTAGACGGTCATCACAATGTCATGCAGGGCGACCGCCTCGCGCTTGAGTTGCACGGCGTTGGCATCCGCCCGCGCCAGCAGCAGCAGGTTCTCGACGATGGCGGACATGCGCTCGACTTCCTCGATGATACTGCGCAGCACCTTGCGATATTCTTCGGGCGTCAGGTCGCTCATCAGGGCGACTTCGGCTTCGCCGCGCATGGTCGTCAGGGGCGTTTTGAGTTCATGCGAAGCATCCGCCGTGAACTGCTGAATCTGCCGAAAACTGCGGTCCAGCCGGGCAATCATCTCGTTGAACGCGGCTGCGAGCCGACCGATTTCGTCATCGGTGCGCGGCGGCACGATGCGGCGGTCCAAACTGGAACTCTCGATTTCCAGGGCGGCGCGCGTCATCTCATCCACCGGCTTCAAGGCGCGTCCCACCAGCAGCCAGCCGCCCAACAGACCGACCAGCAGCACCGACGGCGTCAGCACTAACAGAATCGCCGACGCCCGCTGCAGCGTCGCGTCCACGCCCTCCAGACTCGCCCCCGCCTGCACGAGATAAGGGACTTTGCTGCCCATCTGCACCGGCACGGTCACGATGCGCACGGGATGCTCGCCGAGGTTCGTGACCGTCTCGAACGTGGACAGCCCTTTCATCCCACGCACCAGTGCCGTGGTGCTGACGGGCAACGGATGGCTGCGCAGGGCGTCGGACACCTCGCGCACATTCCCCCGCGAGTCAATGACCTGAATGTATCGCCCCCATGATTGCAGGTCATTGCTGAGGAACTTCGGCAGTTGCCGCTGCCCGACGGTGGACTGATACAACGTCGCCGCAATCGTCTTCGCCGTCGTCTCCGCGTAGTCCTCCAGTGCCGCGTCCGCCCGCGAGTGCAGCATCTGCCGCAGCATCACGTAGGTCAGCCCCGCGAGGCTTACCAGCGTCACCGCCAGCAACCCCGCGTGCCACAAAGACAGTTGGGCACGTAGACTGCGCAACTTCATCTGTTCTCTGCGCGCTCTGCGCTATGTGATTGACTGAGTTTGACTCGGTGGTAAAACTCACGCTGGGCTACTCAACTCGACGACTGCCCGCCCGTCTCGCTCCACCCATTTGCCGCACCGACCGCCGCCTTCGCTGATACCGAGCGGGACCTCCGTGCCGTCCATGCGCAGAACGGGGTGATAGAACTTCGCTACCTTCTCGGCTTCGCCGACGATGTAATGCCCGATGAGCGCGCGGCGAAAGCGGTCACGGCTGACGTTGGGTCCGCTGCCATGAATCAGTGAGCCGTTGAAGAACAGCACGTCCCCCGGTTGCATCTCGACGGGAACAACCGTCATGTCTGCGGGAACGTCCACCGTGATGTCTGTAAAACTCACGTTGGTATCAGCGGCGGTCGTGCACAGCACGGGCAGGTTCTGCGTGCCAGGCACGACACGCAGACAGCCGTTCTCTTCATCGCACGGGTCAATTGCCATCCACGCCGCCATGCATGTCCCCGGCTGCACGCGCAGGTAATACTGGTCTTGGTGCAGCGCTTGCCCCCGCGCCCCCGGCGGCTTGAAGTAAATCATCGTCTGCACGGCGAAGGGTTCAGAGCCGAGTAAATCGGTCAGGCACGCGTTGAGGCGCGGGTCAATCATCCAGCGCAAACTGGTCTCGTCCCAACGGTGCATTTGCAACATGCGCGGATAACGCCGCAGCGGGTCGGAACTGTTCGGATCCACCCCGTCCGTGACCTTGCGCCGCAACGCCATGTAATGTTCCTTCAAACGTTCCACCTCATCCGCGGCAAACAGCCCTCGCGCCACCACATAGCCGTCCCGACGATAATCTGCCAGTTGCCGAGCGTTGAACATGCAATCCCTCCTGATCGAGCGGTTCAATGTCTATCATAGCACAAACACTGCTTCATGTCACAGGGCAGCGATAGCCGCGTCGCAGTGAGGACAGACCACCTTCTCCCACAGCCGTTCAGGACAAGTCTCCTGCACGCAGCCGAGAACGTCCGTCGGTTGCAGCGGGATTTCTGCCGCGCAGCGTGGACAGGGAACGGTGTTGGGAATCGGGGCGCCGCAGACAGCGCATGAGGTCTTGCCGGAGGGCGCGGCGGTGAGGGCGATGAGAATACGCCCGGTAATCTCGCAATACTTGCCGCGCGGCATCCAGAGGGAAAGCAGGTCGTTGTGGGAGAAGGGCAGCGAGGGACCTTTCAAGGGGTCGTGACAGACGACGTTTTCCTCGGTCACGTCAACGAGAACCGTGAAATGCCCCTCGTCGGATTTGAGGCTCTGCCGATGGTTCAGGATGACGCGAATCGAACGCTCGCAGCACAACCGTAGAACGCGCAGTGGGTCTTTAGCGCGCACGGTCACGGCGCACAGCCCGCACCGCAAAGCGTGAGCGCAGAGGCGGTGCGTTTGGGTGAACCATCGCTGTCGGAAAAACCACCGCCGCTTGGGCGCGGGCGTGGCGACCTCCCGCCATATCTCCGCTTGCGAGCCACCTAACCCAAACGAGCGATATATCATCGCCAGCGCCGCCGCGCCGCAAGTGCGCTGGGTCTTCGTGTCTTCCTGTTTTTCGTAGGGAATGTCCACTTTGTCTCAGGCGGTTGATGCCTTTTGGAACTTTTGCGTTTTACCCTCGCCTTCGAAAATGCCTGTCAGGGCGAGCGCAGCGCAGCCATCCCCTACGGAGGAGATT
>JANWYM010000174.1 GCA_025055355.1 Abditibacteriales bacterium | reverse complement strand
CGCCATCAGATGGGACAGCACCTCTGGCGGTTGATAGTCCACTGGCGTCAACGTCAACTGCGACGTAGCGTATTCAATCGTCGTGCGAAACCGCGCAAAGAAATTGAAGCCCACAATGCCGTCAATCGGTCCCTCAACGTCGGAGAGTAACTCGAGGAGAGGATGGTCGAGAATCATCAGGCTCAATCCCCTCACCCGCACATCGCCCACGCTAAAGCTGTTGACCGTCTTCTGCCCGCGCATCCCGAAGAGAGACGGCTGTTGCGCCTGCTCCGCGGTGATTAAGCCGATTTTCGCGGCGGCGCGTCCGCTGATGAACGAATACGGCGCCCCCGTGTCAAACACGAGGCGAAATGGACCGACGTCATTGACCTTGACTTGCACGGTGATGTGCTTAGTGCGCAGCACCTCCATCGGCACGATGACAGAGGGGGCTTCAGCGGCAACGGACGATGTTGAGAGGAGGCAAAGGAGTCCGAGAACGTCAAGGAAAAGGACGCGTCTCACC
Organism: Abditibacteriales bacterium; assembly: GCA_025055355.1. Taxonomy (GTDB): domain Bacteria; phylum Armatimonadota; class Abditibacteriia; order Abditibacteriales; family JANWYM01; genus JANWYM01. The sequence goes on along the minus strand of JANWYM010000174.1, from coordinate 7,340 downwards.
TCACAGCCCCCCCTTGCCCGCGCGCACGGAAACGTCAACCGTCTTCCCGTCGCGCACCACTGTCAGGTGCACCACCTCATCGGGCGCCACGTGCGCTGTCACCCGTAAAACGTCAGCGACGGAGCGCACGGCTTGGGGGGCGGCACGCGGCAAGGTGATATGAGTGATGCGGTCCCCGGCGCGAAGTCCGCCCTGCGCCGCCGGGCTTTGCGGTAGAACCGCTTGCACGCGCGCGCTGTTCCGGTCGTCGGACAACTCCATCCCGAAGAAACCCCGCGGCACGACGGGGTCCTCAGGCGATCGCGGAAGCAAGCGAGTTGCCAACTTCGCCAGTCCCTCCATCGCTGCGAGGTTCTTGGGCGGTGTGATGGGTTGGTCGCCGACGAGTGCGTTTAAGGGCAGCGGCGGCGGTGGCGCGTAGTTGAGTTTTGTCCACGTCATCGCGGGCTGGGTGAGGTCAATTTCGATGCGGAAGTGCGCCAGTAGGTTGTAGCCGAACACACCGTCCATCCGCGCGCCCGCCAACCCCATGGCGTTCATGCCCTGCAACTGGAACGGCTCGTCCACTCGCACCCGGATTCTCTCCACCACCGCACCGCCTTCAACTTCGAGACGGTCCAGCGTCGCCCAACCGTCTTCGCCCGCTTTCACGCCGATTTTCCCCGCGACGTCCTTGGACACGAACACCGCCGGCGCGCCCGTGTCAATGATGAAGTTGAACGGTCCGCGCCCGTTCAACTTCGCTCGCACCAGCAGGTGCTGCGTTTCGGTCAGGCGGTAAGGGACGCGGTGGGACGTCGGCGCCGTTGCCGATTGCCTCCACGCCAGCGGGGGAGCAACGAGGAGGAGCGTGAGAAATACGCATTGCCACATGGTTTGGGTCTCCTTCGGAAATATCGGCAATCATCGCACTCGAAATTGGACGTTTGAAACAACTGCGTTCGAGGGCGAAATTGACTCTCTGCGAGCCTTTGACGCTCATTCTGTCTGCGGGGTTCAACAACTTGACGCTCCTCTGACCGTGCGATATAATAACTGACAACGTGGGACGATCTCGATGGAATTGAGGGGAATTGGATAACAATGGCAACGTTGTATGGCATAATACACGCACCCAGTTGATTGCTTTTCGTCGAAGGGGGTCAAGTCGTTTATGGGCATGTGGTTTACCTCGGAGTCCGTATCGCCCGGTCACCCGGACAAGATGTGCGATCAGATTTCCGACGGGGTGTTGGACGCTTATTTAGCGCAGGACCCAGAAGCGCGCGTGGCGTGCGAGACGTTTACGACGCGGGATTATCTGCTGGTGGCAGGGGAGATAACGACCCAGAACGGTGTCACGGTGAACGTAGAGCAAATCGCGCGCCGCATCGTCCGAGACATCGGTTACACCAGCCAGGAGATTGGCTTTGACTGTAACAAGAGCGAGGTGCAGGTCAAGATTCAAGAGCAGTCCGCAGACATCGCGCGGGGCGTGATCGGCAGATCGCAGAGCCGCAAAAGGAAGATAGGCGCAGGCGACCAGGGGATGATGTTCGGAGGGGCGACCAACGAGACGGAAGAGTTGATGCCACTGCCCATCGCGCTGGCGCATCGGCTGGCGCGCCGCTTGACGGAGGTGCGCCAGAAACGAATCGTGGACTATCTTCGTCCCGACGGCAAAACGCAGGTGACGGTGCAATACGAGAATAGCCAACCCGTCGCCATTCAAAAAATCGTCATCGCCGCGCAGCACGCCCCGTGGGTGAAACTGAAAGACCTGCAAGCCGACTTGCTGGAACTCGTCATCAAGCCCACGGTGCCGGCGGAACTGCTGACGAAGAAAACGCTCTACGTCATCAACGGCACGGGGCGGTTCGTGACGGGCGGACCGGCTGCCGACTCGGGGATGACGGGGCGCAAAATCATCGTGGACACTTACGGCGGCTACTTCCGTCACGGCGGCGGCGCGTTCTCCGGCAAAGACCCGACGAAGGTGGACCGTTCGGCGAGTTACATGATGCGCTACATCGCCAAGAACATCGTGGCGGCGGGGCTGGCGGACAAGTGCGAGGTGCGCGTCGCCTACGCCATCGGGCAAGCCGACCCGATTGGCTTTGACGTGGACACTTTTGGGACGGGCAAATTGCCCGACTGCTCCCTTGCCAAGATTGCCCGCGAACTGTTCCCGCTCACCCCCGGAGGCATCATCGCCCATCTCAACCTGCGCCGCCCCATCTACCAACCGACGGCAGCGTTCGGGCATTTCGGTAGGACGGACTTGCAAGACCTCCCGTGGGAGAGGACGGACAAGGTCGCCGAGTTAAGAAGCGCCGTGAAGGCTTAATCAGGGACGAGGGATCAGGGATGAGGGATGCATCGGACGCCCGCCTGGGTTCGGGAGCACTCTTAACAATCTGAGGCGTCCCCGCTGGCCATCGCTCATCCCCCATTCCTCACCACCTATGTCGTCGTCTCATCCTGCCGCAGAACGCTTCCGCGCTTGGTTCGAGTGCACCACCCCCGGCTGCGGCGCGCGGTATGAACTGACGGATATCGTCTATCACTGTCGTCGCTGCGGCGGTCACGACAAGCGCGCGGGGCTGCTGGAGGTCAAGCATGACCTCGCCGCCCTCAAGCGTGCCCACTCCCCCCAGGATTGGAAGACGCTGTTCAACCGCCGCTACCTGCGCACGAAATGGCCCTACGGCAGCGGCGTGTGGGGCAAGAAGGAGTGGGTCTGCCCCAACGTGGACAATCACAACGTCGTCTCCCTTTACGAAGGCGGCACCAACCTGTTCTGGGCGGAGCGGTTCGGCAAGTCCCTCGGGCTGAACGACCTCTGGATTAAACTCTGCGGCAACTCGCACACCGGCTCATTCAAGGACTTGGGCATGACGGTCTTAGTCAGCATGGTCAAGCAGATGATTCACGAGGGCAAGCCAATTCGTGCCGTGGTGTGCGCCTCCACTGGCGACACCTCCGCCTCTTTAGCCGCCTACTGCGCTGCCGCTGGCATTCCCGCTGTCGTGCTGTTGCCCAAAGACAAGGTGAGTTTGCCGCAACTTATCCAGCCCCTCGCCAACGGCGCGCTGACCTTCGCGCTGGACACCGACTTCGACGGCTGCATGAGCCTCGTCAACGAACTGTGCCGCGATGAAACACTCTACTTGGCTAACTCGATGAACTCTCTGCGCCTCGAAGGGCAAAAGACCATCTCCATCGAAATTGTCCAGCAGTTTGACTGGGAGGAAGTGGACTGGGTCATCGTCCCCGTCGGCAACTGCGGCAACATTCACGCGATTGGGCAGGGGTTTCTCATGATGAAAGAGATGGGCGTCATTCAGCGCCTCCCTCGCCTCATCGGCGCGCAAGCCGCTAAAGCCAATCCCCTCGTCCAACTCTACCGTCGCGGGTTCCCCGACGAGCCCTTCCGCCCCCTGAAAGCGCAAACCACTCTGGCGAACGCCATTCAAATCGGCGACCCGGTGAACCTGTTTAAAGCCATCCGCACGCTCCAACAGATTCCGGGCAGCCTCGTCGAGGAGGCTACCGAAGACGAACTCGCCAACGCCGCCGCCCTGGCTGACCGTAACGGGCTATTCACCTGCCCGCACACCGGCGTCGCCCTCGCCGTCCTCCTCAAACTCCATGCGCGCCGCCTGTTCGCGCCCGACGACCGTATCATCGTCATCTCCACCGCCAACGGGCTCAAGTTCCCCGATTTCAAGATTCAGTATCACGCCAGCAAACTGCAAGAAGTCCAGCCGCGTTACGCCAACACTCCCATTGAAGTCGCCGCCGACCTTGACACGATACAGCGAGAGTTGGACAAGCGTTTGTGACGGTGCGGCGCGGTGCGACAACGACGCGTGGACGATTCCAATGATTGATTTGTAGGCTTCGGAGGCAAACGTCGCTAACGCGGGGCTTGACGCCTACAGGCTCCCGTCCGAACCGCAAAAGGCGGTCTTCTCCCTATCGCCTTTGCGCGGCTTTTGTCAACGTGACGCCCTGATGACAGAGTCGCTTATGCCGACGCTGTTTTCAAACGCTCCACCTCTTCGCGGTAGCGCTTGCGCAACTCGCGGCGCATTTCCGCGTCGTGGTAGCGGCGCTTTTCTTCTTCCGTTTCGGGAATCAGGCGTGGCACGGGGCGCGGCTTTCCGTTCTTGTCCAGAGCGACGAAGATGTAGTAGCAACTGTTGGTGTGCCGCACGGTATGCGTCTCCAGGTTCTCGGCGAGCACTTTGATGCCGATCTCCATGGAGGTATTCCCCACGTGATTGACCGAAGCCAACATGGTCACGACCTCGCCGATATAAATCGGCTCGTGGAAACTGACGCTGTCCACCGCCACTGTGACGCAGGGCGGACCGGCGTGACGGCATGCGGCGACGTAAGCCACGTGGTCCGCCATCCGCAAAATCGTCCCGCCGTGAACCGTCCCGTAGAAGTTCACGTCGCCGGGCTGCATCAACTGTGACATCACGACTTGCGACTCGCGCACTGTTTTGGCTTCCATCACTTTGCTTCTCCTGAGCTTTATTTCACCATCGCCCACCGGCTCGCCTTCTCTCGCCTGCACCCGTTCACATCGGTCGCGCTACTCCGCCACGACCAACCGGTTGCGCCCCGCCTGTTTGGCTTGGTAGAGCGCATGATCGGCTCGGTTCAGCCAGGTGGCAGCACTGTCTCCTCTGATGAACCCCGAGACGCCGATGGAAACCGTCACGCGAATCTCTTGCCCGTTATGGATGACCGTCAGAGAGCGGACGGCTTCCAACAGGCGTTCCCCTAACATCCTGCCCGCGTCGGTCGCGGTGTCCGGCACGATGACAACAAACTCTTCGCCGCCGTAGCGGGCGACGAAATCCGTCTTGCGCGGGAAGGTGCGGGCACAGCAGTTAGCGATCTGTTTCAGCACGGCGTCCCCGGCGGCATGCCCGAAGGTGTCGTTGATGCTCTTAAAGTGGTCAACGTCTATCATCAACAGGCAGGCGGTTTGCCCCGACAGTAAACTGATGTCCACCGTCCGCGTCAACTGCTCATCGAGGGCTTTGCGGTTGTAAAGTTCGGTCAGAGGGTCGAGCGCCATCTCGCGTCGTGCTTCCTCTAACTCCTGCCGCAGGCGGCGCAGGCGGTTGCCCAACTCCTCCAGTTGCGTTTGTTGTCTTTGTTTGCGCTCGGTGACGGACCGCTCGATGACGGCGATGGCAGCGATGGCAGCGCGTTTGAGGTGTTCCGTTGAGTTGCTGACAATCGCGGCACGAAGTTGGTCGAGTTGTCTCGTCACCTGATCATCTACCGCCTGGTCCTCGATGAAGGCGCGGCTGAGGTGATGAACAAACGACCAAATCACCTCACGCAAGTCATGGAGCGTCTTCGTCACGTATTTGCTCTCGCTGCGGCGGTGCTGCGCCATGAACAAACGCACGCCCGCCCAATCGCGTCCTCCCTGGGCGACAGACCTTTCCTCGTCTCCTGGACGCGGCGTGCCAACCAGAATGTGCCGCGCCCATTTCTCACACATCTCGTTCACCGTCTTGGCGTCTATCTTCTCAAGGTCAAAGGCATATTTGCCCACAGCCCGCAGCAACGCCGCGACGGTGTCCACGGCGCGCTCCAACTCCGCCATGTTCGCCTGCGGGTCATCGTCCACCTGCGACATTTCCTCTGCGACTGTCGCGGTCTCCTCAGTCAATTGAACGCCGACAGGAACCTCTTCTTTGGCTGCGCGTCGCCTTTGCCACCACATCGTTGACTCTCCAGGGGAAGGGTCTTCCATCCAGTTTCCGCCCCCGACGGCGGGGGCGTATGGGCTCATGCTCTTTCTTCCCCATTTTGGTGGAGGATTGCTGACTCGGGGGAGGTTTGTTGGGAACTTTCCTCCGCAAAGTGCTGCTGGATAATCTCCTTCACCTGCGGCACGAGGTCGTTCCAGTCCACGCCCTCGTGCCGCGTGACCGCAATGAAGTTGCTGGCGATAAAAATGCGCGCCACCCCCGGCACGCTAAAAATCTTCTTCGCCAGCGGGTCGCCCTCCGCTGCTTGCGCGTCCGCCAGCGACACGCTTCTCTGCGACAGCGTGCGGTTGGTTGCAAACTTGACGCAGTTCGGATGGGGCGTGGCAAAGGCGTAAACTTCAATCCCTTCCGCCATGGGTTCACTCCTCTCAGGCTGAGAGAGGATTGTAGCACAGTCAGCGAGCGGCGTCAAATGGCGTTGACGCCTCCATGCAGGCTGTATATAATGGACAAATACCGTCAACGTTTTAGCGGAGGACTTCGCTCATTGCATAAAAACTCCAGGGTTGCGAATTTTTCTCAACCCTGACCCGAGAAGTGCGTTATGCAACTCATTGACCCTCTCCCTCAAGAGCGGCTGGAACAGTTACGCCGCGCCGTGGATGCGGATGGGGATGTTCGCATCATCCTTGAATCGGACTTGGACGAGGAGCGTCGTTTCGGTCGCCGTTGGCTGGTTGTCACCGAACGCAAGGTGGCGGTCGTGGCGGACGGAGACGCGGACGCTCGCGTGCTGCGCGACTTCGACATCGCGTCCATCAGTGCAGCGAAGACGGAGCCGCTGGTCGGCGGGGGGCAGATTGAACTGACGGTGGATGGCGTGCAGGTGCCGCTCATTCAGTATTCTAACTCGCTGTCTGCCAAGTTCGGCGAAGCGGCGCGGGGCATCAACCAACTGACCCAAGGCGAGCCGTTTCAGGTCAAGACCGAGCACGACAAAATACGCTGCGACCGCTGCGGCAAACTGCTGCCGGAGAAGAACGGCATCTGCGCGGCGTGCGTGCGCAAGACCAAAGTCGTCCTGCGCATCTGTCGCTACCTCAAGCCCTACCCCCTGCTCGTTGTCGGGACGGCGACGTTGACGCTGGTGTTCTCGGGCATCCAGTTGATTCCGCCCAAACTGGTGCAGTGGTTGACGGACGACGTTCTGATGAAGCGCCGCAGCGTGGGGCTGCTGGCGCTCTACGTCGCGGGGCTGATTGGCGTGCGCCTGCTGTCGGCGGGGGCGGAGATCGCGCGCGGGTGGATCAGCGCGTATCTCGCGGCGCGCATCACCGCGGACATTCGCCGCCAACTCTACCACGCCCTCACGCGGCAGTGGCTGCGCTTCTACGACAAGCGCTCCACCGGCGCGCTCATGTCGCGGATGACGCAGGACACCGACCGCATTCAGGGTTTCCTCGTCGAAGGCGTGCCGTTCATCGTCACCAACGTCCTCGTCCTCGTCGGCGTCGGGGCGTTGATGTTCCAGATGAACTGGCAACTGACGCTGGCGATCCTGTCGCCCGCACCCTTCGTCTTCTTCATGGGGACCGTCTTCTGGAAGCGCGTGCG
>JANWYM010000173.1:6697-7856 GCA_025055355.1 Abditibacteriales bacterium | reverse complement strand
GTCGCTCTTGATGCTGCACGGCGTAGGTGATCGTGCCGTAAGACTCCGGCATGAGCAGAAAGCGCATCGTGCGGCGGGGGGAGGGAGGAGGCCCCGCGTAATGAGGCGGCAAAGCGTCCCTGCCGCTGCCAAAACAGCCGCTGCCCCCGAAGCGTTGTCGTTCGCGCCTTGCTCGTTGATGTGCGCCATGAGCAGGACCTCCTCGCCCGACGCCCCCGGCACGACGCCGGTGACGTAGTGCAGTGCACCCTCATACAGATGGCTGTCCACACGCGCGCGTAGGAGGGGCGGCGCGTCCCCGCTCGCCCGCGCCACTTGTCGCAATCGCCCCCCCCTCACGCGGTGGGAGCATGAAGCCCCACAGCGGTGCGTCGTGTGCGTGCATCGCCCACCCGCCGGGCGCGTCGCTCCATGTATTAATCCACTGCCGCTCGTCGGGCAGGTCTTTGGCTTTTATCCAATCGGAGATGATGCCGATACCACCGCGCTGCGCGACGAGGGCTTTAATGTCAGGGGGATGACGCGGCGTGAACACGATTTTGCCGTCGGCGGGAAACGCGACGCGCTCCACGTGGACGACGCCCAGAGCGCGCAGCGTTTCTGCGCACCACGTGCTGCTCTCGTTATACTGCGGGAAAGTTGACCAGCGGTCGCGGGCGTGTAGTTCGTGGACGAACTCCCACGCCTGTTCGCCGACGGAAGGTCGTTCCCGCAGCGCTTGCCAGAGTGATGCAATCATACTCATTAAACTTTTGCGTTTTGCCCTTGCCGGCGAAAATGCCTGTCGCAGCGAGCGCAGCGAAGTCACCCGTCGAACGCCTGTCATGAGGTCGGAGACACTGCCCTCCTTCGGCGCTGCTATTATTGCAACAAATCAGCAAACAGCATGAGATGATGTTTCTCAACTTTTGCCTTCCATGTAGGACCTCAACTTCCGCCCCAGTTCTGCCCGGGCGCGGGCGAGGCGAGATTTGACCGTGCCGACGCGGGTGTTGAGAATGCGGGCGATGTCGTTGACTTCCATGTCTTGCAGGTGGTGCATGATGATGACCGCGCGGTGGGCAGGGGAGAGGGTTTCGATGGCTTGTCGCACGCGCTTCTGGAGTTCCTCGCGTTCCAGCGCCGTGTCGGGGGTATCCGCGAGGTCGGGGACGTCCAG
>JANWYM010000173.1:0-6687 GCA_025055355.1 Abditibacteriales bacterium | reverse complement strand
TCCGTGCCGGGGCGGGGGGCGTCGAGCGATTCAAATTGAACGCGCTGGCGGCGGCGCGCGTGGTCGCGGCAGGCGTTGTGGGCGATGGTGTAAAGGAAACTGGTTAACGCCTCGTCGGCACGCAGGGTGTGCAGCGTTTCAAAGAGACGCACGAAGACGTCCTGCGTGATGTCAGCGGCATCCTCCTCGTTGTGCACCATGGGCAAAATGAAGTTGTAGAGGCGACGATGGTAGTGGCGAAAAATCTGCTCGCGCGCCTCCCAATCTCCTTCCTTTGCCCGGCGGATGATTTCAGCGTCCACCCTTGCCCGTTCTCCTAATAAAAAACTCCCAGTCGCACGCTGACGACCGGGAGTTTTTATGCCTCCGGGGAGCGCAGATAGACTGCCTACGTGGTGCGCAGGGACTCCAAGGCTTTCTCGATCTTTTGAATCTGGTCTTCGCAACTCTTGATGAGATGCTCCGCCCGCTGTAATGGAGGCACGTTTCTGTCGCTGCTGCGTCGGACGAGCCAGAGCGAAGTCACCGCCAGCCCTACCAAGATACCCACCGCTACCCCGCCGACGAGAAGCCATCCCGATGACATGCCCCGCTTCTTCTCTGGGACCTGGGGTGTGGCGTTCTCCTCACCATTCGGGGAAACGCTCAACGGATCCATTTCACTCAGGTCGCCCGGTTTCATATTCGACATCCATCCGTTATCGGGGGGTTAGGTCATAGACATTGTCTTGCTCGTCCATCTCCTCAAGGCTCTGGAAGATGCGCTTGACAAAGGTCAACAACTCCAACGGGTTGAAGGGCTTGGTCAGATAGCAATCCACACCAGACTGCCAGCCGCGAAACACGTCGGCATCCTGTGCCTTCGCCGTCAGCATGATGACCGGAATATCGCGCGTGGCAGGGTTGGCTTTGAGGTTCTTGAGCGTCTCAAAGCCGTCCATCTGGGGCATCATGACATCCAACACGATGAGGTCCGGCTTCTCCTCGTGCACTTTCTTTAATGCCTCGACGCCGTCGAAGGCTGTGATCACCTCGTAGCCGGCTCTTTCGAGGTTGACCTGCACCAGACGCACAATGTGTCGCTCATCATCTACGGCGAGAATTTTCTTTTTGTCGGGCATCGTCTCTCCCCCTCATGTCGACGTCCTGCGTGGACGTCTCCTTGCTTTGCGCTTTTAGTATACCCTACTTTGGAGAGTGTGTCAAACTTTTTTTGAGACCTCGCGCCGTGTCCATGTGGACGCAGTGTATTTGGTTGCGACAAGGTCCTGCGCCTTAGCGTTCTCCCAATCGGTTAATTCAGCGGGTTGCAACGCTACGCCGAAAGCCGCCTCAAAGCCGTGCCGCAGCGCGCGGGCTAAATCGTCGTAGGAGACAGTTTGCGGTGCTGCCGCGTTCACGTCCGTCGCCAACAGGGCCAGGTCCGTCGTCCCCGGCAGCACCGCCTGCCACGCCTCTACGTTCAATCGCAACGGCACCGCGCCGTGCTGCAAAATGACGCCTTCGCGCCGCACCTGCGCGCTGCCCACGATTTTCTTCCCACCCGCTAACAAGTCGCAGCGCGCCGCAGCGGCGAAGCAGTTGGCTGGCGAAAAGGGTCCGGGCGCAACGGCTTCACGGCGCCCCTGCGGCTTCCTGCCTTCCATGTAGGCTTCAATCCCCAACGCCCTCAATCCTAAAATCAGCCCCTGTGACAGCGCGGCGTAAGAAGCGAGAACGCTGCTGCCGCCAGCGATCTCTTTATCGGCAATAACCACGGAATAAGTAAGCTCCTGATCGTGCAAAATCGCCCGTCCGCCGGTGGGACGGCGCACCACGTCGTAGCCACGCCGCGCGCACTCCTCCCAGTCCACCTCGTCCGCCGACTGAAAGTAACCCAGCGACACACACGGCGGCTGCCAGCGGAAAAACCGCAGCGTCGGCGGCGTCAGCCCCTGCGCGTGCGCCAACAACATGGCTTCGTCCACCGCCATATTCCACGCGCCGTTGTGCAAGCCGGTGTCAAGAAAACGCCATCTCATACGTGAAGCGTGACACGTAAAGCGTGATGCATGACGCGTGAGGAGTGAATGCATGCATCACGTTTTATGGCAAAAGTTACGCGGTGCTGACACGTCCTTCCCTCTCCCCTGCCCTCGCCCCGCCCAATTGACGAACCGCCTCCTTTGCGATAGAATGAGGCAGCGGAAAGGAGACAGGGCATGGGAACTGCTTACACACCGGGATTAACTGTAACATCTAACACGACGATCCGCAAGGTGCGCCGCCTGCCGATTAAGGGAGAGGTTTTTGTCCAAGTGGGTCAAGAGGTCGAGCCTCAAACGCTGGTGGCGCGCGCCCTGTTGCCCGGGCCGGTGACCACGATTCGCCTTGCGGAACGCTTGGGTGTTGAGCCGCACGAGATGAAGGGCGTCCTGCGCAAGGGCGAAGGCGACGCGGTCAAGCAGGGGGACCTGCTGGCGGAGACCAAGTCGTTTTTCGGCTTGTTCAAGAACAGCATCATAAGCGACGTGGACGGAACGATTGAGTCCATCTCCGAAGTCACCGGCAACGTCATCATTCGTCATCCCCCGCGCCCCGTGAACCTGACGGCTTACATCAAGGGGACGGTCGTCGAGGTCATGCCCGAAGAGGGGGCGGTCGTCGAAACGCAGGGGGCGTTGGTGCAGGGGATCTTCGGCGTGGGCGGCGAACGGCAAGGCGCGCTGGCAACGGTTGCGACCTCCCCCCAAGAGGTCGTGGAGGCTTCTCGCATTACCCCTGAACACAAAGACAAGGTGCTTGTCGTGGGCGCGCTCATCACCGGCGACGTGCTGAGAGCCGCGCAGCAGGTCGGGGCGGTCGGCGTAGTCGGGGGGGGCATTTTGGATGCGGATTTACGCGCCCTGCTGGGCTACGACATCGGCGTGGCGATTACCGGCAGCGAGAACATCGGACTCACGCTCATCGTCACCGAAGGCTTCGGCGAAATCCCCATGGCGCAGCGAACGTTTGAACTGCTGTCCGCTCTCGAGGGCGCAACCGCCTCCATCAGCGGCGCGACGCAAATCCGCGCGGGCGTCATCCGCCCCGAAGTCATCGTCCCCCGCGCCGCCCGCCCCTCCGATGACGCCCGCAAGCCCCAAGAGCAAATCCTCGAAATCGGCACGCCCATTCGCCTCATCCGCGAACCCTACTTTGGCTTGCTCGGCAGGGTCGCTGCGCTCCCTCCCGAACCCCAGCGGATTGAATCCGGCGCAGAGGTGCGCGTGCTGGAAGCCGAACTGCTGGACGGACGTAAGGTGATCGTGCCGCGGGCGAATGTGGAGATGATCGAGACGTAGAGGGGCGCCATCACGGCGCGACGGGCGACGTTGCCCCGGTTCATCCGCCATCAACGCACGCCGCAACACGCAAGGCGTTATAGCATCTTGATCGTCTCCCGCCACACCGTCACCGCCCAATCCGTAAGGGTGTGACTTGCTGCTCCCCCCCAACTCCCGAGGAGAAACGCGATGAGGAGAGTGCGGTCGACCGCCCTGAGCCACTCCCAGACGTGCAGCGTCGCCTCGCGGAGGGATTCGCGGAGGGTGGTGGATTGGTGGAGCAGCCAGACGTTATGCCCATACAGGACGGCGGCAATGAACAACGTCAGGGCGGCGGTGAAATAAAGCACCCGCACCGCCGTGCCCAACAGCAAGCCGTGGGAGAGACGCGAGCGGTGTCTGAAGATGACTTTGTAGGGATACCAGAGGACGCGCAGCGGTCCCCACCGCTGATACGCCTTGCTCTGCGTGTCGAGGTCGGGACCAAACATCAAGCCGCCGAACAGCCACCCCGCCGTCACTGCTGTCGCAATGACAGGACTCTGGGTTACCGCCCAGGTGGCGGCAAACGCCGGCGGCGCGAGCAGTAGGGTGACGCGATCGTGCGTTTTCGCGGATGGCATGTCCGTTCGCCTCGGTGGACATGATACCATAAGCTGTCTGCCCCCTGCAAGCAAGAGCCGCAGCAACTGCGTCGCTTCTGCACGGGCAGGGGTGAGACGTCACCCCGCATCCACTCGCCTCCTGAGTTGCCTTGTGCTATAATTCCACCCACCATGCGCATCGGGATTGACACCGGCGGAACGTTTACGGATTTGATCCTCTACGCGGAGTCCAGCGACGGTCAGCCGCGTCTTCTGACGCACAAGGTCCCCTCGACGCCCCCCGATTTCTCCGCAGGCGTCCTGCGGGGATTGCGGGAATTGCTGACAGGAGCAGCACTTGGCCAGGTCCGTTACGACCTCATTCACGGCTCGACTGTTGCCACTAACGCCCTGCTGGAGCGCAAGGGCGCGAAGACCGCGCTCGTGACGACGCGGGGTTTCCGCGACGTGCTGGAAATCGGGCGGCAGACGCGGGCGGAGATTTACAACTTGAACGTGGAGCGACCCGCGCCGCTGGTGTCGCGCCCCTTGCGGCTGGAGGTGACGGAGCGAGTGGACGCGCAGGGCAACGTGCTGACGCCGTTGCGTGCATCGGAGGTTGAGCGCGTGCTGGACCGATTGGAGCGGCGCGGCGTGGAGTCCGTGGCGGTGTGTTTGCTGTTCTCGTTCCTTCATCCCCAGCACGAGCAGCGCATCGCGGCGTTAGCCCGAAAACGCGGTTTCTTTGTGTCGGCCTCGTGCGAGGTGCTGCCGGAGTTCCGCGAATATGAGCGGACAAGCACGACGGTGGTGAACGCCTACGTTTCGCCGGTGATGAGCCGCTATCTGTCGCAGTTGGCAAGTGCCGCGCAACAGGAGGGCGCGGCGCACGTGCGCATTATGCAGTCGAACGGGGGAAGCATCTCGGCGCAGGCGGCGGGGGCGCGGGCGGTGCACACGCTGCTGTCGGGTCCAGCAGCGGGCGTGTTGGGCGCGCTGCACGTGGCGCGGCAGGCGCTCGGCGAGCGTCCCAACCTCATCACCTTCGACATGGGAGGCACCAGCACGGACGTCAGTCTGTGCGTGGGCGACGTGCGTGTGACGACAGAGGGGAGCGTAGGCGGGCTGCCGGTGCGGGTGCCAATGATGGACATTCATACCGTTGGAGCGGGGGGCGGCTCGATCGCCTGTGTGGACGCGGGCGGCGCGTTGCGCGTCGGTCCGCAGAGCGCGGGCGCTGACCCTGGACCCGTTTGCTACGGCAAGGGCGAACAGGTCACGGTCACTGATGCCAACCTGATTTTAGGTCGCATTGACCCGGAGCGGTTTCTGGGTGGACGCATGAGGCTGGACGTGGAACGGACAAGGGCGTTTATGAGTTCATGGGTTCAAGCGTTCATGCGGGGCCTGGAGGTCAGCGACGCAGCGCGGGCGATTGTGCGGGTGGTGAACTCGAACATGGAGCGGGCGATGCGCGTGATTTCGGTGGAGCGCGGCTACGACCCCCGCGAATTTACCCTGCTGTCGTTCGGCGGGGCGGGTGGATTGCACGCCTGCGCGCTGGCGGAGTCGTTGCGGATTCCGCGCGTGCTGATCCCTGTTCATCCCGGTTTGCTGTCGGCGTGGGGCTGCGTGGCAAGCGATGTGGTGAAGGATTTTGCGCGGACGGTGATGCTCCCTGCCTCAGAGCGTGCGTCCCGGGGCGTGCGTTCGGTCTTTGCAGCGCTGGAACGGGAGGGAGTGGGCACGTTACGACGAGAAGGGTTTGCGCCGAATGACATCGTATTGATGCGCTCCTTGGATTTGCGCTACGTCGGGCAGTCCTACGAAATCACCACGCCGTTTGCGGGCAACGTCGCAGCAACGGTGCAAACCTTCCATCGCCTACACGAACAGCACTACGGTCACTGCGCGCCCGATGAACCTGTCGAAATCGTGACGGCGCGGGTGCGAGCGGTGGGGCGGGTCCGCCCGCCAAGGCTGCAGCCAATTGAGCGCGGCACCGCCGACGCGCGCGCTGCCATCGTGACACGGCGCCGCCTGGGCGTCACGTCTGAGGTCGCGACGATCTACGACCGCGAACAACTCAAAGCGGGCAACGCCATTATCGGTCCCGCCCTGGTCGTCGAGCCGTATGCGACGACGCTGGTGCCACCGCGCTGGCGGGGAACGGTGGACCGATGGGGGAATATCCTGCTGGTGAACGGTTGATTGCCCCCCAACCGGCGTCTCCAACCTGCTCGGTTTTTTCGACGCCGAGGGCGCAGAATCTCTGTGTCGAATTGATGAGGTCCAGTGCAAGACATCCCCGAAGAGGTTCGGGACTTCTGTTTCCGCGATTTTCGGCGGCGGGGCCACGATAAATCGGCACGAACAACTCCCTCAATACTTCCCATACTTCGCCACCAACTCCATCACCCGACAGTATTGGGAGAAACTCACGTTATCCGGGACGGAGTGGTCGCTGTGGTAGATGTAGCCGCCGCCCTGTTTGGCAAAGGTGATTTTGTCGCGGATTTCCGCTTCAATCACGCGCGGGTCGGGGTCCGCCATCTTGCGCACGTCAATGCCACCCATAAACGCCATTCTGTCGCCATACTTCTTCTTTAGGTCAATTAGGTCCATACCCGCTTTGACCTCCAATGGCTGCAAGCAATCGAAGCCCGCCTCGATGAAATCCGGCACGCGCTCCTTGACGCAGCCGCAACTGTGGAGGATGACCTTCAGCCCCTTGCTGTGGAAGAAGTCGCACACGCGCTTGTGCGCGTTGAACAGCGTCTGGCGGTCGCAGCGCGGCG
>JANWYM010000172.1 GCA_025055355.1 Abditibacteriales bacterium | reverse complement strand
AAATCCGTTGGCAAGAACCCATGACCCCCAAACAACACGCCATCATCGCCTTAGAGCGTCGCCCACCTCCGCCGGGGTTGGTACCGACCTTTGAGTTAGAGTTCCAACTTACGCAGGAACTGTTAGGCAAGGAGTTCCACGCTGACTTCAAGGACGCCAGCCCTCGAGAGCGCGAGCGGATGATTGCCCAGAACGCCGAACTCTACGTGGAAGTGGCAGAGACGCTGGATTACTGCATTATCATGATCACCCGCGCCCCCGATGAGAAGGGGCTGATGGAGACGGCGCGGGGCATCCGCCAACTCGTGGGCGATAAGTATTTGCTCATCTGTCACGGCGACGCGACGTATGCGATTCCCACTGGTGCCAACATGGAGGCAATGGCAGTAGCGTTTTTCGAGAGAGGGGATGAAATGAAGCGCCGCGCTGATGCGATGGTGGACGACGCCTTAGAACGGGGCAAGCGGTTGTTGGACGGCGGGTTCGATGGCTTTGCGTTGTGCGCCGACTACTGTTTCAACACCGGACCGTTTCTTTCTCCCCCGATGTTCGCGCAGTTCGTGACGCCCTATCTGGCGCGGTTGGTGGCGGGGTATCGGGAGATGGGCGCGTATGTCATCAAACACACCGACGGGAACATCATGCCCATTCTCGACCAACTTGTGTCGTGCCAGCCGCACGCGCTGCACTCGATTGACGTGCAGGCGCGGGACATGGACTTCGCCGTCGTGAAGCGTCTGGTGGGCGACAAAGTGTGCCTAATTGGCGGAGTGAACTGCGCGTTGCTGCAAACGGGCACGGACGAGGAAATCATCGCGCACTGCCTCTACACGCTCCAGCATGGGATGCCCGGCGGCGGCTACATTTACAGCACGACCAACGTAGCGTTCAAGGGCTTGCCGTTGGAGCGGTATCTGTTGATGCTGGAGGTGCGGAGGCAGTATGGGTGGTATCCGTGAGGTGGTAACTCTGATGACGAAGATGCCATACTTCCTGCTGTGCATTTGCGGGAGTGCAATCTATTGCGCGTTTTCTATCACCAATTCACCCCCTCCGACTCCGTCTGAAAAACAGACGTGGACGTTCCTGAGCGGAAAGTGGCAGGAGCGCGGGAATCAACTGGAGGGTGAAAGCACAGGACATGGGTTTGCGATAATGGGCGCGAGCCGCTACGCCCGCGAGCAGACACTTGAGGTGACTGTCACTCCACAGCGTCGCGTCTCTGGGCAGAGTTGGTCGGCGGGCGGATTATGTCTGTTTCAGGACGCGACGAACTTCTGGCGCCTGTCGCTGGTGGAAGGTCCGAACGGCGAACGTTACGCGGAACTGCTGGAGAACCACCACGGCGTCTGGCAGGCGCAGAACGAAGGCACAACCGCGTTGCGCGTCACTGCCAGCGAAGGGCGCGACCTGAACTGGAAATTCGGCACCCCTTCCCGCCTGCGCCTGACCGTCACGCGAAAGGACATCACCGGCGAAGTGCTGGACGCGCAGGGCGAGCGTCTCTCGCGCTTCGCTTACGCCTTCGACGCCGCGCCCGCTGTCCGGTCGGGTTGGCTGGCAGTCAACGTGCAGGACATGGCAGCGAGATTTGAGGGCGCGGTGCAGCACGCGCCGAAGGAGGCGCAGCAAACAATCAACTTCAAAAAAGTTGCTCTCGTGCGCGACGCCGCGATGGGCGAAGCAGCGATTGCCGACATCTTGAACGATGCTCTGATGCAAAGCGGCTTGGAAGTCGCCTCCGCATCGCTCACGGACCTGACGCAGGAGCAGTGGTGGCAGCAGACAGGCGCGGGCGTTCTCGCGCTGCCCGACGCGAGACGCCTGCCCGTTGCCGCCAAGGAGCCGCTGCTGGACTTCCTGCGGCGCGGCGGGAAACTGATTTGCGTCGGCGTGCCGTTGTTCGGAGAGCCGCTGTTTCGAGTGAAAAACAGTTGGCTCACAGCAAACGCACTCGCCGCCCGACGCCGTGAGGTCGCGGCGCAACATCAGACGGGCAGGGACGCGCCGCCCCCACTTTTCGATGTGGCGTCCGAAGACCTCACGCGCTGGCAGCGGGCGTCTAACAATCTGTCTGCACCCAGCAAACTGAGCGTCGAACAAACCGACAAGGGCAAGGCGCTGCGCGTGGACGTTCGCAGCCTGAGCGGCTGGGATAACTTCTCCCGAACGTTCACCACATCGCCCTACGCGCAAGGCAACACGCTGACCTGCTTCTGGGCGAAGGGGCAGCGGCGGAGCGATGTTCTTTCTGTCGAATGGCAGGAGCGAGACGGTTCGCGCTGGATTGCGACGGTGCCGATAACGAGCGAGTGGCGTTATTACGTCCTCACCCCGCAGGATTTCACTTACTGGCAGGACAACCCCGCGCACGGCAAGCGCGGCGGGGCGGGCGACCGCTTTCAGCTGCAGAACGCCGCGAAGTTGTCTCTCGGCTTCG
Organism: Abditibacteriales bacterium; assembly: GCA_025055355.1. Classification (GTDB taxonomy): domain Bacteria; phylum Armatimonadota; class Abditibacteriia; order Abditibacteriales; family JANWYM01; genus JANWYM01. Next base: position 5,420 of record JANWYM010000172.1, on the reverse strand, counting down.
CCTTTTCTCATCAGGCGACCGGCGGCGACCATACCGTTTGGATCGCTGACATGTCCACCGCCCCCGACCCGTTTGGCGCGGTGGATACGACGTTTGAGCCGCCGAGGTTGGAGGGTTTGAGTCCGGGTTACAAATTGTATCCGCTGCGTGGCGTCACCAAAGTTTGGGCGCGGCACGCTTTATCGGGTGCCGCTGCAACCTTGATGGGCACACCCCGCGAGGGATGGGCGCCGGTCCCGCGCCATGACGGAGCGGGAGGAGATGGGCGTCGTCCCTACCGATTGGTGCGCTTGGGGTTCTCGGCGGAAACGGAGCGAGGCGGCAAAGGGGAACTGATATGGCTGGTGCTGCATCATGGGCTTCCGTATGCGGGCGCAGGATGGCTCTGCGTAGGGACGACGGACGAGGACTTCTGGGCGCGCAACAAAGGACGACTAATCGCCGTTCTCGGTGATGCGTTGCGGGAGTGGTTCGGTGAAGGGATATGGCTTTGTGAAGCGGGCGCGGACCGATTCACGGCTTACACCGGCGAGAACATTCCCCTGAGCGCGCGGGTCGCCAACTTCAGCCCGTTTGAACAGGAGGTCGAGGTGCAACTGCGCATCACCCGGCAAGGAGCGGCACAGCCATTGCGCACGTTGAGCAGAACCTTGCGCCTTCCCCCGCGCACGAGGGCGAGCGCCCAGTGGACCGTTGAGTCGCTGGCGGAGGGGACCTACTCCATCTGGGCGGACTTACGGCATCCGCGCACCCGCTTGGGTGACCCTCCATACAGCCTCTCCCACTCCCTCCATATCATTTCCCCTCCGCGCGTGACCGCCGCGGACCGCGTGACCGTGCGCGACGGACATTTTGTCCTCAACGGCGAACGCTGGTTCGCGATGGGCGTCAACTTCTGGCCTCGTTATGCGATTGGGCTGGAGCCGGGCGATTACTGGGTGCATTGGCTCGACCCCCGATACTACGACCCTCATGTAGTGGAGCAGGACTTGAACATAGTGAAGTCATTGGGCATGAACTGCGTGAGCATCCAGTATAACTCAGTGGAACAAGCCCTGCCGCTGCGCGACTTTCTGCGGCGATGTCACCAGAAGCGCATCAAGGTCAACGTCTTCCTCCCCGGCGCGCACCCGCTGCACTTCGACCCCGACCTCGTGAAGCGATTGATTGAAGCCGCTGACCTGGCGAACCAGCCGGCGATGTTCGCCTACGATGTCGCGTGGGAGCCGACGTGGGGACGTTACGAACAACGCAAAAACTACGATGCCGTGTGGCGGGCGTGGCTCACGAAACGGTATGGGAGCATCGAAAGAGCAGAAGAGGCATGGAACTTCAAAGCCCCTCGCAACGAAAAAGGCGAGGTAACGGGACCGACCGATGAGCAAGTGACGAGCGACGGCGCATGGCGGAAGATGGTCGCGGACTACCGCCGCTTTCAGGACGACCATCTGCGCGACGGTTACGCGAAGGTGCGCCAGCACATCAAGTCGCTCGACCCGAATCACCTGATCGGCGTGCGCACGGGTTGGGGCGGCGGACCGTTCATCAACTCGCCCGCCATGCCGTTCGACCACGCGAGCGGCGTGGAGCATCTGGACTTCGTCTCGCCCGAGGGCTGGAACTTAAGCGGGGCGTGGGAGAGCATCGAGCGCGGGGCGTTCATCACCGCCTACGCCCGCGCGGTCTCTGGCGGCAAGCCAGTGTTCTGGGCGGAGTTCGGTTTCAACGTCGGCTACCCGCTTCCGGGCATCACGGGCGTCACGGACGACGCTGCACGCAACACGCAGGACGTCCTCCAACAGCAGGCTCAACATTACGAGAACATCTACCGCCTAATGGAGATAAGCGACGCGGACGGCGCGATGGGATGGTGGTTTCCCGGCGGCTATCGGGTGGACGAGAAAAGCGATTACGGCCTCATCAATCCCGACGGCACGCCGCGCCCAGCGTGCGACGTTGTGCGCCGCTACGCGCAGACGTTCGCCAACATACCACCGACGCCCGCCCCTGAGGTATGGATGGAGATTGACCGCTTCGCCGACGCGCGCGGCGCGTGGGCGCTGTGGCAGAAGCACGCGGACGAGTTCGTGAGATTGATGAGAGAGGGCAAAAGAGTTGGGCTGAAGCTCCGTCAGTGAATCAACCCATCCAGAGTTACGCGGTTGCCATCATTCCTTGCCCCCTCTCCTCGTGGGAGGGGTCGAGGGAGGAGGGCAGACGCTGTCAACAGCTGCCTAACTTTTGATAAACCCCATTGCGCGACCCCTCATGCTTGTGGTAAAATCGCAGATAGGAAACGTGGCAAGCGGAGAATTCACCTTCTCCCTTACGCACTCGCAACTGTAGCAGGGACAGCTACCGCACACTGATTGAGGCAGAGGTGATACGATGATTGAGATGGTAGTGGAAGGAATCGGTCTCGACCAGAACCAGCGCCCGCTCGTTCTTTTGCGGGACCTGCGGAAGCGCTTGTTCATCCCCATCTGGATTGGACAGGCGGAAGCACATTCCATTCAGATGGAGTTGGAGAGCCGACAGCCCTTGCGTCCGATGACGCACGATTTGATGAACAACATTCTTAAAGAGTTAGGGGTCAAGTTACGGAAGGTTACCGTCAACGACTGTCGGGATTCGATTTACTATGCCACTCTGACCCTGCAGGTAGAGGACTCGATTCAGGAAGTGGACGCGCGCCCCAGCGACGCCATTGCCCTTGCCCTGCGCGCCAATGCTGCCATTTTCGTCTCAGAGAAGGTCGCGATGGAAATGGGTATCACGCTGGAGGAAGGTCAGTTGGAGAGCGACCTCCTCCCAGGCAAGGCGTCACCCCAGGAAATTGAACAGTTTGAGAAGTTGATTGAGGGCGTGGACCTCAGCGCCATTGATAAGGACGATTGATGAAGCCGCGAGCGGAATCGTTCACGTCCTACCTCCCCCGTCAGCTGGACGAGGGTTGGCGCGGCAATTTGATACGTGCGCGTCTCTGGGGCGGGGTGACGGCAGCGACGTCGCCCTGGAGAGGCACGCGGGCTACTTGCGCCTGCCCAACCGCCTGTCTGCCGCCCCAGACACCTTCTTCGATTTGGCGTCCCTGACCAGGCTACTCGCCTGTGCCGCTGTGATACTTTGGCTGGCGCAGCGGAAGTTGTCTTTGCCGTAGCCCTTATCTCGTTTCTTTTCCCTTTCTTCTGATTCGCCCCTGCGCATCGTCACGCCTCGTCATCTCCTTACGCATACCTTAGGACTCCCCGCGTGGGTTGCCCCCTATTAGCAGCACCAAGCGAAGGAAGACCCCCTCACCGCCGTGCTGCGCACGCCGCTGGAAGCCCCCCGGGCGCATACTATCGTTAAATGGGACTGACGCAAAAGCAACCTGGAGAGTTGCCAGAGCACTCAAAAGATGTTAAGATGACGTGCATGAAAGAACCAGTAGCGCGTCGCGATGACTGGTTGTCCGTGCTGCACAGCACGCATCCAACGCTATCACATGGAAGGAGAAACGCTATGGCAGACATACCTCAATCCACCCTCTCATTGGCTCGACCGGAGTTTCTCGCCAGTCGAGAAGTGCGGTTTGCGGTGGTGATGTATGGCGGCGTGTCACTGGCAATCTACATTAACGGCATCGCGCAGGAACTTTATCAGTGGGTGCGTGCCACGGCTCCCGAAAAGCCCACGGGCGAAGGACCTCGACTCGCGAAGTTTGCCGACAGCGAACTGTCAGGCTCCGCCCGCGCCTATCGCAAACTCAGTCATCTCGTCGCGGACCCCACCAGGCGTCTCGCGGACATCAAAGACAATGAGCCCATCCGAACGCGCTTCGTGGTGGACATCTTATCAGGCACGTCGGCGGGCGGCATCAATGCCATCTTCCTGGCCAAGGCGTTGGCGAACGACCAACAGATAGAACAACTGAAACAGTTGTGGATCAACGAGGCTGACATCGCGCTGCTTATCAACGATAAGGGATCGGTGAAGGGACTGGAGCTTCCTCCCCAGGACCCGCCCGAATCGCTGCTTAACAGCCAGCGGATGTATCGCAAGTTGCTCGACGCCCTTGACGGCATGGACAGCCCGAACCGCAGCCGTGACGAGTGCCGGTCGCCTTACGTGGATCAACTGGATTTATACGTCACAGCGACGGACATCAGCGGCCTGGTGCTGCCCATTCGGTTGTCCGACCGCGTCGTCTACGAGAAGCGGCACCGGCATGTGTTTCATTTCGTCTATGCCACCGAGTTCGCCAGCGGCGACGACCGCAACGACTTCCACGCCAATAATAACCCGTTCTTAGCGTTTGCTGCGCGCAGCACCTCCGCCTTCCCCTTCGCCTTCGAACCGATGCGGCTCTGCGACATGGACGAGATACTGCAGACCGTCCCACACTACAGAGACGATCCGTCCTCCAAGTCCACCGACCCGCGCTGGCGGGTTTTCTTTCGGGACTACCTGCGACCTTCGCCTAACGGGAAGCTGTCTGACAGCGACTTTCCCCGCCGTGCCTTTGGCGACGGCGGCTACCTCGACAACGCGCCGTTCAGTCACGCTATCGCGACGCTGCTCCGCCGCCGTGCCGACCTACCGGTGGACCGACGATTGATTTACATCGAACCTGCGCCCGCCCACCCCGAGAGGGAGTCCGTGTCCCTCGACAAACCCGACGCGATTGAGAACGTCATGGCGGCGTTACTCGTCCTACCGCGTCACGAGACTATCCGCGAGGACATCCAGCGCATAATGGAGCACAACCAACTCATTGAGCGGGTGAGCCGCGTGATTCGCGGCTTCGAGCGGGACGTTGAACTCTATTACCAGCAGGGCAGACCCCAACCCTTACTAAGGGAGGACTGGGCTCGACAGGACCTGACCGCGATGATTCAGAGCAAGGGGGTATTCTACGGTATCTATCACCGATTGAAGGTTGGCGCCGTGACCGACGAATTAGCCGCTCTCATCACGCGCGTAGCAGGTTTTAACGAAGACTCGCAAGAGTTCTTAGCTATCCGCTATCTGGTGCGTGCGTGGCGAAACAAGCATTACGTCATTTATCGCAGCGACGGCCAGCGCCCCACACAGAACCAGTTCCTGGTGGACTTCGACCTGAGTTACCGCCTCCGCCGCCTAAACTTCCTCCAGAATCAGATTACCAAGATTTATCACCTCGACGAGCGTGCGGGTGATGAGCACGGAGGCGACAGAGATGCACGATGGTATGCCAGAGAGACTATGCGCCTCAGCGGCGTCGAATACATACCCAAGACCGCAGAGGAGACCCAAAAGTTCCGCGCGGATTTGCTGGAGATCAAACGCGAAATAAATGACATCTTCGTTTATCTGCGCCGCGTCGGGCGAAAGCTGCGGTCGCGCGGAGACGACAATCCCCTGCGAGGTGTGGTGGCAGCCGTGGACATCTCGCTGCA
>JANWYM010000171.1 GCA_025055355.1 Abditibacteriales bacterium | reverse complement strand
ACTGTGCCAGGCGGTTTTCGTCGGGTTGTCATTGACCAGCGCGGGTAAATCGCCCTGTCGCTTGACGCCTTCAGGCGTGCGGAAGGAGATGATTTCGCCAGGGCTGTGCCCCGGCCACTTGTAAGAGGTGCGGTCATACAGCACGCCCAAATCATACACTTTGCCCTGCTCGATCAACTGCAGCGCGGCGAGGCGAGAGGCATCCGTCATCTCATTGAGCGCACCGACCTCATCGTGCGCCCCCCACACCCAGCCCCAGCCTTTGCCCTTCTGCCACTTCTTCATGCCCGTCGGCTCCGCGGGGGGCGGGGTGCGCCTTCTCGCCCCGCGCTCCCGCTGTCCTCCTGCTCCCGCCCACGTCACAACCACTCCCGCTGCCAACGCGGCAACGCCCCATAAGAAAAGTTTACGACGCATACAAACACCTCCTGTGAAATGACTGCCGCTTGAATGGACGGACGGGGTTGGATGAAAGGGCATCCCTCCGCGTTCGTCCATCAATGCGGGGTCATGCTTGAACGCCGAACAGCTGCTTCGCCACACTCGGCACGCTCCACGCCAGATATACGCCGATAACAGCCACTGATACCAGGAGCAGGCATGTAGAAATCGTTCCCATCCGCAGCCGTCGGTCAGTCTGCCACGCCATCGTGAGAATGCCGATGATAATCAACGGGGTATTGAAAATCCCGTTGGCGAACTGACCGAAGACCACGAGCGCGTCTGGGCGTCGGGGGAAGCACGTCGCCAGCACGAACAACAGGAACAGAAACCCCACGGTGAACCCGCGAACCAACTTCCCGCGCGCGCGGTCGTCGTGCCAATCCGCGCAGCCCATGCAGCACAACAGGTCGGTGAACATCCGCCCAGTCGCGGACGCAACGACGACCAGCGTGGAGTAAAGCGTGCAGAACCCGCCGAACATGAACAGCCAGTAAGACCAGCGCCCGTAACTCTCGGTGAAGATCCGCGACACATCGCGCACGACATCCTCGTTGGCGGGGAGTTGGCGGGTCTGGAGAAAGACTGGATGCAGGATGGCTGCCCCCATCAGGAAGTAGGCGAGGGTCACCACGGTCGCAATCGCCGTGGCGATCGCTGCGTCGAGGCGCATCACGTTCACCCATCCCCGCGCCCGCCGCAGCCAACCCACCTCATCCCCCTGCGCCGCGCCCACGAAGCGCGCGTAGCCTTTTTCCAGCACCCAATAAGGATACATGAACAGCTCATTGGCGGTCATGCCCAACGCCCCCATCAGACTGATGGCGGCATACGCCGCGCCCTCGGGTAGACGGAAGGACAGCCCTTCCCCCACGTCGCGCAGGTGCACCCGATAGGGGGTGCCTTGCACCAGTATCACCGACACCAACACTGAGAGGCTGAACCCTGCGACCAGCAGGGTCACGAACGACTCTAATTGTCGGTAAATGCCGCGATAGAGGATGAGGGCGGTCACGACAAAAGTGACCACTGCCCACATCTGGTAACTCAGCGTCGGAAAACAGGATTGCAGCAGCCCCGCCGTGGCTCCAAAGATGCCGACGAGCGTCGCCATCGAGCAGATGTAGCCCACGAAGTAAAGCACGCCCACCCAACCCGTGCCGCGCACCTTAGGTCCGGGGACGAGGTTGAGCGCCTGAATGGTCGTGCGACCGTGCACCAGCGCGTGCCGCCCCAACTCCACTTGCAGCCAGTATTTGATGACACAGGAGATTATCACCGCCCACAACAGGGCGAACCCAAACTGCGCTGCCTGCTTGGGCGTGTTGATGAGTTCCCCGCTGCCGATGACCGACCCCGACACCACGATGCCCGGTCCGATGCAGCGCAGCATCTCCCCGAAACGCGTGGGCGGCTCGCGGATGGCGCCCCCTTCTTTTGCCCCCCTGTCTTGAGCCAATCTTCCCCTCTCAGCCGTGGTTGAGGACGTCGCCCCGAACGAGTTCGGGCGTCCCTCTTGCGCGTCATGCATCATCCAGACTCCTCATCACCATCCCCGTGATGACCTTCGGATAAAAGTAGGTGGACTTCTGGGGCATCTGGTCGCCGGCGTTGGCGACGGCGAGGACCTGCTCGATGCGCGTCGGGCGCAGCAGCAGGGCGAGTTCGGCTCGGCCGCTGTCCACGGCGGCGATGGCTTGTTTGTCGTCGGAGGTGTAACTGACGTATCGGCCGCTGGCAATTTGCTCTTGGGTAAGACCGAGCAGGTCTTCAATGACAATGGCGTGCAACAGCGTCACATCCAAATCGTTAAACGCTGGCGAACGACTCTCGTCCAGCAGGCTGCGATAGGGCGCGTCGTCGCGCAGAGCGAGCAGGACGGGTTCGTCTTGTTCATAGACGCCGAAGACATGCTTCTCGGGAGAGCGATAGAGCGCGGGCATAATGCTGTGCGCGTCGGCGACGGGCAGCACGTCGAAAAACGCGCCCAAGCGCTCGCCGAAATCGGACAGAGTTTCCGCCGGGAGGTTGGCAATCAACCGATGATAAGGCAGCACGACCAAGCCGGGGTCGTGGACGTTGACCAGCGTCATCATCACGAAGTTCGCCGCTTCGTCACCCGTCCACCGCGCTGCCTGTGCCCGCAGTTCGTCGCGGTAAGCCAGGGCGGTTTCGTAGCGGTGATGTCCGTCGGCGATGAAGAGCGGCTTGTCGGCAAGCGCAGCTTGCAGCGCATGAATCGTCGCCGCGTCATCAATCTTCCACAGCCGGTGGTGCACATGGTCGTCGCTGGTTGCCTCCGCGAGCGGTGCGTGCTGCGCGTGCGGCGCCAATAAAGAGGCAACGACGTTTTGCGGGTCCTCGTAGAGGGAAAAGATGGAGGAAAAGTTGGCATGGCAGGCGCGGAGCAGCCGCAGGCGGTCGGCTTTCGGAGCGGGAAGGGTGCGCTCATGCGGGCGCACGACTCCGCTGCGGAAATCCTCCAACCGCACGGCGGCAATCAGCCCGCGCCGCGTCCGCACCGTGCCATCGGGCGCTTCAAACGTCTGGTCATAGAGGTAAACCGCGGGCTTTTCGTCGCGCACCAACACCCCTCGCTGCCACTGCGCCCAGTGGTGCGCGGCGCGTTGATACCAGTTGTTCTGCGCGTCGTCGCCAGGATGTTCCTCACCTAAAATCAACCGCACGACGTTAAACGGGTGCCGTTGATGCAGCACGCTCTGATACGCAGGCGCAATCACATCGTAAGGCGGCGCGATCACCAGCGACAGGTCGCTGATCTTCGTCGGGTCATACCGAATCCCCCGAAACGGGGCGATCTGTGCCATAACGCTCTCCTCCGCCCCCATCATAACACATCGGCGCCCAGGAGGCAAATCACGAACCTCGATTGATGCCCAAGCGTCGAAATGCTTGACCGATTTTTTTCAGATGGGCTATAATCAAACACGCGTAACGACCATGAGACATCACGCATTGACACAGCGGATATGCGTAGGAGTCGCCCTCTGCCTGACGGCGTGGGTCGCGCCGGCGGGGGCCGCGCCGCCATCGCCGGAGGACATGCGCGCGATTCAATCGCTCTTCCAACGTTATAGCGAGGCGGTGGCAAACAACGACCTCACCGCGCTGGCGCAGTGCTACGAGCGCGACACCCCCACGTTGCGCGACCGCCTGCGGAAAGCCTGGGCGCCGTTGCTCACGCGCTACCCCAAGTTGGTGCGCTCCTCCGAACTGCTCAACGTCGGCGTGACGGAGAACGGGGCGCTGGTGCGTGAGCGGTTTCAGATTTTCGGCAAGGTATCCAACTCAGCCTACCAGCGCGTGCGGCACGGGACGTGGGACGTGTTGCTGCGCCGCGTGGAGACGCCTGAAGGTTCCGCGACGGCGGGGCGGTCTGCCTTGACGGCGTGGCGCTTCGCCGAACTGCACTGGTTCGTCCCGGACGTAACCGCTGACCTGAGCGCGGTGATACAGAGCAACGCTCACCGCCCCGCGCCCGGCGTGTTGCACGTCGTGGTGGAACTGCGGGGGGGGCAGTGGTATCCCCTGCGGCAGTTGTGGTGGGACGGCGCGATCGTAGCGGGTAGCGGGCGACGCGCTGGCGTGTCGGCGGACGAACTCCTGCCTGCGCTGACCGCTCTGTTGAATCAGTATTACCAGAGCCATGCCCCGATAGAAGCGCATCTCATGATTCAACGCGACCAATACGGCTGGCTCCTGGTAGGGAGCACCGCCGTGGCGCGTCACCGTGCTGCGCCTTTGGAGCAAAACCTGCGCACCCTGCGGCAACAGGTGGGGGCGGATTTTTCCTCAGCGACCGCGCACAAACGGTTAGCCGACGCCCTGTTCGCCGCCGGGGAGTTCCTTGAAGCCGCTGCGGCATACGAGCGCGCCGAAGCCCTGCAACCGGGCAGCGTAGAGCGGGCGACGCTCGCCGCGGTGCGGGCGAAACTGCCCTACGACCCGCAGGTGCAGTTGGAGAAAATTCTGGCTTTTGAAGAGAAAGTCGGCATCGCCCCTGACCACCCGCAGGTGAGAATCCAGCAACTCGCGCAGGCGCAGCGCATGAGTCCGCAGCGGGTGGACGTCGCCCTGCAACTGGGCATCGAAATGTCTCGCCTCGGTGACGAACAAGGGGCGGCGGCACAACTCCATTTCGCCAGCGGTCTGCTGCAAAGCGGGCGCGCCCTCGCCAGCAACGCCGAATACACGCAAGTCCTTCTGGACTTCCTGCAGGAGCGCCTCCAACTGGCGACCCTTAAGCCGCCGCAAATTCTGCGCTCCCCCTTGTTTACCGTGCGGTTCCAGCCGGGAGATTATCAAATCATTCCCGTCCTCTCGGCGCTGGAACGCGCCCAGCACGTCGTTTACACCAGTTTCGGCATTCCCATGAGCAACACCGAAGTATTGCTGATGGGCAGTCAGCGGGCGTTCCAGGATTACGTCAACCGTTTCCCCGACCAACGCGCCTCCGAGTTCGCGCAAGCCGTCACTATCACGCGCACGTTGGTCGGACCCGGCGAGTCCGTCCTCATCAGCGACGAGGAGATCGTCACCTTTTCCGGGGAAGGCAAAGACCACTCGGCGGACCTCGCGCACGAATACGGTCACGTCGCCGTGCGCCGCTTCACCAACGGGGCGGCGCACGTGCCGGTGTGGCTCAACGAGGGCATCGCTTGCGTCGTGCAGGGCGGTTATCCCGATTACGTCCAGCGCTGCCAACAAGCCGCTGCGACAGGACAGCTCCTGCCGATGGAGGAACTCCTCGCGTGGCGCGTGGACGGCGAACGTGCCTTCCTCGCTTACAGCCAAGCCAATGCCATCGTGCAATATATCATCACCCAGCGCGGCAAAAAGGCTCTGCTGCAAATCCTGCAATACCTCGGACGCGGGATGTCAGCGGACCAAGCGTTCATGCGCACGCTCAATCTGACACAAGCGCAATTGTTCCAGCGCTGGGCGGCGACCCTGAAGACCCAGTAGGGGCGTCGCCTTTTGAGATCTAAACTTTTGCGTTTTGCCCTTTCCTTAAGAAGATGCCCGTCATGGTGAGGGCGGCACTCCAGCGGAGCCGATGGCTCGGCAGGAGCCGCGCCCTCCCGTGGGGGCGGTTGTTTGCGAGGGAGCAGCAACGTGAACGTCATCCTCATTTCGCTGGACACCCAGCGCGCGCAGAACTTGAGTTGTTACGGTCATTTTCGCCTCACCACGCCGCATATTGACCGCGTGGCATCGCAAGGGACAATCTTCAATGAGTGCATCAGCCCGTTCATCCCGACGCACCCCGGCCACACGACGATGTTCACCGGCACCGACCCGATGCGACATCAAATTATCGCGCAAGGGCAGCAGACGGACCTTGATGAGAACCTGCGGACGCTGCCGCAAATCCTTCAACAGCAGGGCTACTTCACCGCTGCCGCTGACAACCTCGGCAGATGGTTCAAACGCGGCTTCGAGGTTTACGAGACTTACCAGTGGGACACAACGCCGACCCAGCCGTGGCGCAAAGCCGAAGCCGTCAGCGACAAGGCGTTGAGGGTGCTGGAACGCGCCGCCCAGCAAGACAAGCCTTTCTTTCTCTTCTTGCACTACTGGGACCCACATACCCCCTACCTGCCGCCGCCGCCGTTTGATAAGATGTTTTACACCGCCGACCCCCGCGACCCGAACAACGCGAGCATGGACCCCGTCTGGGACTTTGAACCGTTCAAATGGTATTTTCATCAGTGGATGCCGGGCGTAACCGACATCGAGTATCCCAAAGCCCTCTACGACGCGGAGACGGCTTACATGGACGCGACGCTGGCGCAACTGTTCACGCGACTGGACGAGTTGAAGTTGACCGAGGAGACGCTGCTGGTTCTCACCGCCGACCACGGCGAGGACCTGGATGAGCATGACGGCTGCTGGTTCGACCATCACGGGCTTTACGAAACCAACCTGCGTGTGCCGCTCATCCTGCGCTGCCCCGGCAAAATCCCGGCGGGCAAGCGCGTGGACGGGACGGTGACGCTTATGGACATCGCGCCGACCATCCTGGACTTTCTGGGGTTGAGCGAACTCGCCGAACAGAACGGCATGTTGGGCAAGTCGGCGTTGCCTTTGCTTCAGGCGCCCTCATCCAGCGGCTTGCACGATACGCTCTTCCTGACCGAGTGCACGTGGATGAAACACAAGGGCGTGCGCACCCGCGAGTGGAAACTGATCGTGGACGTGCCATCCGCCGCGAATCCCCACGAAAGCGGCACGCCCGCCGTTTACAACAAGCCGCCCGTCGAACTGTATCACCACCAAACCGACCCGTGGGAGCAAAGGAACGTCGCGGATGAATACCCTGAAGTCGTCGCCGAACTTAAAGCCCGCTTGGACGAGTGGGTTCAAGAACGCAAATCGCAAACCGGATTGCCCGACCCGCACGAGTTTCAGGATGTCACGCTGCGGCAAATCGGCAAGATGGAAACTGCTGTGCCAGCGGAGCAGAAGTTGGGGAGAAACGCCTAATACAAACGCGAAGGCGCAAAGGGCTGCCGTTCTCACGGATGGCACGGATGAAACGGATTGGGCCTGAGGTCTCGTTCGACTTATCCGTGTAATCCGCCAAGTCCGTGAGCAGTTCTTTGGCATTGAATTGTATGGATCAACAGCGGCTCACTGGCTGGCAGGTGGTGCGCCGCCTGCTGCATTACCTGAAACCTTATTGGGTGCTGATTCTGCTGAGCGGCATCTGCCTCGTGGTAGGCGTCGGGCTGATGCTCGCGCCGCCGCTGCTGTGGAAGTGGGTGGTGGATTTGGTCATCGTGCCGCCCCGCGAGGTGGAGGGGACAGCCTACGCTCGCGAGCCGTTTGTATGGCGGTGGTTCGTGCAATGGTTGAGTGCCCAACCGCCGGGTGAGCGGCTGACGTGGCTCATTGTGCTCATGACGGCGATGTATCTGCTGGGCAGCGTCATTCGCGCCGTGCGGGGCGTGTTGATGGGGCACGTGGCGCAATCGTTTCTGCTGGACTTGCGCAACGAACTCTACGCCAAACTGCAACGACAATCGCTGTCCTACTTCCACAACCGCAAAACCGGCGACCTGACCGCGCGCGTGGTCAACGACGTGGACGCCCTGCAAGAGATCGCCGTGCACGGCACCGACCAGGTGCTGGAAAACGGCTTGAACTTCATCGGCGTCTGCGCGGTGATTCTCGCCCTCAACTGGCGCGTCGGTCTGCTCGTGCTGGTTCCCGTCTTGATAGTGGCGGTGATGATGACCTACTACAACACTCGCATCCGCCCGGTCTATCGCGCCATCCGCGACAAGTTGGGGGACATCAGCGCGAAACTGACCGAGAACCTCAACGGCATCCACGTTATCAAAGCGTTCGCCAAGGAACCCGCAGAAGCCGAGCGCTTCCGCACCAAGACGCAAATCTTCTACGAGGAAAACATGAAAGCCAT
>JANWYM010000170.1 GCA_025055355.1 Abditibacteriales bacterium | reverse complement strand
GAGCGCGAACTGATGGCGCCCGTGCCCGTAAAACTGCTGCGTGGCTAAGGCTTTTTCCAGGGCGTCGCGCACGTTGACCTCCCGCGCATCCACCGTCAGTTTGCGCCCCGCCTCAAGGCGCGCGAGGTCGAGCATTTCGTTGATGAGTCGCAGCAGGCGGTCGCACTCGTGCGCCATGATATCGTAAAATCGCCGCTTCGCCGTCTCGTCAAAAAAGCCCCGCGTGTCGCGCTGCAGGGTGGCGATGAAACCCTTGATGGACGTCAGCGGCGTGCGGAGTTCGTGCGACACCATTGAGACGTAATCGCTTTTGAGTTCGCTGAGGTGCTGCCAGGCAGCCATGCGTTCTTCAGCGCGCACCCGCTGCAACTCCTCCAGGCGCACGTGGTGGAGTGTGCCGATGGCGTGCGCCAGCAGGATCGTGAGGCTGGGCGCGACGAAATCGAGGTGAACGCCGAACGCGCGGAACAAAAGGAGGCTGATACCCACCAGCGCCGCCTCCAACAGGAGCAGTCCCCCCACACTCCACGACGTTCGCAAAAAAAGAGGCAACAACGTCGCCCCCACACCACCGACGAAAATCACCGCGCTCAACAAGAGCGGATGAACAGCGCGCAGGTAATCGTCTGTCAGCAGGTTTGCCAGCACAGTGGCGGCGTTCATTTCCACGCCCGGACAGTGTGAGGTCAGCGGCGTTGCCCATTGGTCGGTCATCGCGGTGGCAGTCATGCCTACCAAGACGATGCGGTCTTGGAGCAGTTGGTCAGGAATGTCACCGCGCAGGACTTTGTAATAAGGCAGGTAGACGAAGGAACGGTAGCCGCCGTAAAAGTTGATCAGCATCTCGCCGGCGGCATCGGTGGGAACGTTCCGCGTTAGATGCTGCGGATGTGTGGAGCGTATGAAGGCAGCCACCGCCAGTGGGAGGGCTGGATGCTGCCGCTCATCTGGACCAACGATCCACAGCGGCGTGCGGCGCATGATGCCGTCGCGTTCAGGGAAAACATTCACGTAACCTAACCCCGCTGCTGCTTGGCGCAACGGTGCCACCGGCAGATGTCCCCCTTCGCCTCGCAACGTGCCATGAGCGTTCTCGCCCGGTCGAAGAACGAGTGTCGGCGCGTAGCCGCTGAACACGCCCCGCTGCTTGCGCGTGAGAAACGAGGCGAAGAAAACGTTGCCTGCTCGGCGGGCAGCGGCGGCGAATGCCTCGTCGCCAACGCGGGGCTCGACGAAAGCGATGTCGAAGGCGATCGCCTTCACGCGGGCGCGGCGCAATCGTTCGACGAGGTGCGCGTGTAGGGTGCGCCGCCACGGCCATGCACCCAACTGTTTGAGGCTGTCATCATCAATGGCGATGATGACGATCTCAGGGGGCGGCGGGCGGAACGGGCGCAAGCGATATAAAAAGTCCAGACCCTTGTCCTGCCATCCCCTCAGCCAGCCCAGCGCCGTCAGCGCGGTCACCACGAGAATGACCAACAGCCCGCATAGCAATCCTGTCAGACGTGGCGCAATCCAGGACATCATTGACGTATTCGCGTATGTCCGTATTCGCGTGTTTGCGTCATTACGCGAAGGCGGAGAGGGAAACGCTACGAGGTGGCGGGACGGCGCGACCTTATCGGTTTACGATGCTCTCGCTTCCCGCGATGATACGAGACGGTGCGGCGGGCGATTTTGCAATCGTAATCGCTCTCTAAAATCGCGCGAATTTGGTTGTCACTTTTGTCGGGATACTCGCGGACGACGCGGGCGATGACATCGGTTTTGCTCTGGCAGAAGAACGTCAGCGGCAGTATGCCGTGCGGCGTGGAGATGAATTTACCGCGAATGAGACGGCAGACGGTGGAAGCGTGTTCTGTTTTGTCGCCCTTGGACGACTTGAGGGCACGCGCCACATCGGCTTGGGAGAGGGGCTTGAGGTAGAGCGGGTTACCCGTCGCCAGATACTTCTTCTGTCGCTCGCAGAGGACGGTGATCATCCGCGAGAGGGTGTTCAGCCTCTGGTTGATGAAGCGCAACTGCGAGAGGATTTCGCGGACCTCGGAGGGGAGATATTCGTCGCGGGCGCGGATGCGGTAGCGCTGCACGTAAACGCTATCGCTGGCGAATTGAATAGCCAGCGAACCGTCGGGGTTCACGGAGACGTGCGCCAGCGGTTCAGCGGGCTGCGGGGCAGCGGACGCCGACCCCGTCGGCGCGACGGTGGACGTTTCGTAGGTTTCCACGAACGCCACACGGTCGGCGGCTTCCAACACCTCCTCGGCTTCGCGCAGAGTGCAGCCATATCGCTCCGCCAACTCTTCGGCGGTCAAATCCCCGTGCAGAATGTCGTCCACAAAGTCCTGTTCGGTGAGGTCGTATTTGTCTTTGAACCGCGTGAAAATCTCAATCAGGTCCGAGAGGTCAACCTGCGTGTCGCCCGATGCGAGGTCCAACGGGTCGAACTCCTCCTCGTCGGCAGGCTGCCGCCGGGCGAAGCCATCCACAAAGACCTCCTCGCGCTGCGTAGAGAGAAGGTAACGCACACAGCGGCGCAACGTGCCTTGTGCCACGCCGTATTTCTGAGCCAGTTCGGGGATGTGCTGCAGGGCGGACGGCTTCAACAGATCCTTCTCCCATCCCTCATGCTGCGTAATGCCCGACTGCTGGAGGAACGCGAACACCTCGCGGTCCATGTATTCCTCGTATTTATCGCGAGGGATCTTCCCGCGAAAGCGCACCTTGCTCACCAGCCCGTCCTGCAGGAGTTTGCGGAAGAGCGGGTGCGCTTCCAAGTTCTCGATGTAACGGTAAAAATCCTCCTCGCTTTTCGAGAGCAATTCCACATACGTTTCCGGCGGTCGGCGGGCGCGCAGCGCGGGTTTGACCGCCACTGTCGGACGCATCCGTAAAGTTTGCATGACCATCATCCTCAGTTCAGGATTGATAATTGGGTGGGCAGCGATGACCTTGGGGGATGGCGCGGTCCCCCCTGCGCCATCACGACGCTCCGATGGTTTGCCGGCGTCCTTGCGAGTGTAGTTATAACATAATGGCGAAGAAAGGTCAATTCCTCCCCCACATTGCCTTTATGCCCCTATGCCGCTCCCGTGACTGACGGAGGAATCGCCCGTGAACCTGATGGTTCCCCCTGTCCGAGGAAAAGGGAATGGGAGGGCGACGCTCCCGCGGAGCCGACAGTGCGGCGGGAGCCTCACCCTCCCCTTCTCGTCAGGAGGAAGGCGGGGAGGTAGAGAGAACAGGTCAAGCGTCAGTGCTATTGAATACGCTTGCCCTGGCGGTCGCCTTCGATTTCGTCCAACAGTTTGTTGATGCGGTCGGCGATTTCGCCCGTCACGAGGCGCTTGCCGCAGTCCGTGCAGACCCAGGCGGGGACGTTGCGAATTTTGACGCTGGTGCCCTGATGCGAGTGGGTGAGTTCGATATGGTCTTCCACCATGACGCCCCGACACTGCGGACAAGTCGCCGTGCGGGATGAACGATGTCGCCCCAGATCGCGGTCACGTAAATAAGGATGTCGCATTGCTCTACTTCCTTTCTCCCGACGCACTATTATGTGCCTTAAGTGTAGCGGATTTTGGGGGAAAATGCAAGTTGGAGAAAAAAAACTGACAGGAGCAGCAGGCATGGGGATTGAGGAATTTCAGCGACGCATTGAGCAAATCTACGCCGCCAAAGACCGCGCGCGCGGCGGGGCAGGGACGTTCATCTGGTTTGTGGAAGAGGTGGGTGAACTGGCGCGGGCGGTCAAGTCCGGTGACCGCGCGCAGATGCTCGTCGAGTTCTCCGATGTATGCGCGTGGCTGTTCAGCCTTGCCAGCCTGCACGGCATTGAGATGACCGACGCCGTCGCCCGCTACGCGCACGGCTGTCCCAAGTGCGGGCAGACGCCGTGCCAGTGTAGGGAAAGCAAGGGGGCAATGAGTGGATAAGGCCTTCCTTTGAAGGCGCACCAACCGATGGGAAGGCATGAGGCGACGGACAACCTAACGGCGGTTCAAGACGCGCTTGGCAGCGTGACACGCTTCGTGTATAATGCGGTGTGATGCAGACCCCGCAGATGGACACGCTCCATCGCACGACAAACTTGAAGAGGGAAAGGTTATGCCCTGACGGGCAACGTCCTTTGCCGACTCGTCACCTTATGCAGGCTGGAAGCCTGCGCTAACCGGTTTTCGGAGAGGCTCTCAGGACGTGATTTCTGTCATCTTTTGTCCTCAGTCGTTGTCCTCGCCGTCGAACGACCGAGAACAAGGACGAGGACGGCTTTTCAGGAGACGAAGAACATGCCTAAAGTCAGACCCCTTTTGCCACTTGTGGTATTCTTCCTTGTTTTAAGCGCCGTGGTATTTCACCTCACCCTGCGCGCCATCGCTCAAACCCCATCGGAGCGCGACGCGGCGGTGCAGAAACTGCTTGCCGATTTGGAAGCGACACGCAGCCGATACGCGAACGTGCCGCGCAAGGATGGGGAGTTCCTGAACCTGCTCGTCAAGGCGACGCAGGCGAAGAACGTGCTGGAGATCGGCACGTCGAACGGTTACTCCGCGATATGGATCTGTTTGGGCTTGGAGGAAACGGGTGGGAAGTTGACGACCATCGAAATTAACCCGCGACGCGTGCAGGAGGCGAAGGCCAATCTGAGCAAGGCGGGGTTGGCGCATCGCGTGACCTTCCTCGAAGGGGACGCACACAAGGTGGTGGAGAGGCTGCCCGGTCCGTTCGACTTCATCTTCATTGACGCGGACAAGGGGAACGAGATGGATTACTTCAACAAACTCTTCCCCAAGCTGCAGCCCGGCGGGGTCATCGTCCTGCACAACGCTATCCGTTTCCAGAACCAGATGAAGGCTTACCTTGACCACGTGAGCAATCACCCACAACTCAACACGGTGATTCTGAGTCTGACGATGGACGACGGGTTTGCGGTGAGTTACAAAAAGCGGAAGTAGGATGCCAACGCGCGGGTTGCCGACTGGTGACATGCAACAAGAGGGGCAGGAACGGTGAGGCAATCCCTCGATGCGTCACTGACGCACCACGCCGCATGAACATCGTCCTCGTCCTCTGGTCGGTCGTTTTTGAGGGCCGAGAACGAGGACGATGCCCGAAGGGGAACGACCATGAGCATTCCGATTGAGATGACAGCTCTTCTGTTGGTGTTTATTCTTATCCTTTCACTGCCGGAGATGTCGAACGCTCAACAAACACCCTCGGCGTCGAGCCGTCCGCCGGGCGCGGTCAATTACGACGAGGCGAAGGTGCCACCTTATACACTGCCCGACCCGCTCACTCTCGCCGACGGTACGAAAGTCACTGATGCGCAAATGTGGTGGCAGCGACGGCGACCGGAAATCCTGCGGCTGTTTGAGCAGCACGTCTACGGCAGGGCGCCCGGGCGACCTAAGGAGTTGCGGTTCGAGACCAGGTCAGTGGACCCGAAGGCGCTGGGTGGCAAGGCGACACGCAAGGAGATTACGATCCATTTTTCCAGTCAACGAGACGGACCCAAGATGGACCTGCTGCTCTACCTGCCGAACGGTGCGCCCAAGCCTGTGCCTGCCTTTTTGGGGCTGAACTTCTACGGCAACCATGCGATTCATCCCGACCCGGGCATCACTTTATCGCGGCAGTGGATGCGCAACAACCCCGAACTCGGCATCACGGAGAACCGGGCGACGGAAGCCTCGCGCGGCGCCGATGCCCGCAGTTGGGCGGTAGAGCGGATTCTGGCGCGCGGTTACGCCCTGGCGACCGCTTACTACGGCGACCTCGACCCCGATTTCCATGACGGCTTCCAGAACGGCGTTCACCCTTTGTTTTATCGCAAAGGTCAGACCGCGCCTGACCCCGATGAATGGGGCGCCATCGGCGCCTGGGCGTGGGGTCTCAGCCGGGCAATGGATTACCTGGAAACGGACGTAGATATTGACCGTCGGCGCGTGGCGGTGATGGGTCATTCCCGTCTGGGCAAAACCGCGCTGTGGGCGGGAGCCCAGGACCAACGGTTTGCGCTGGTCATCTCCAACAACTCCGGCTGCGGTGGGGCGGCGCTGTCACGGCGGTGGTTCGGCGAGACCGTCGCCCGCATCAACACCGCTTTTCCGCACTGGTTCTGCGGCAACTTCAAGCAATACAACGACAAAGAAGCGGAGTTGCCCGTTGACCAGCATTGCCTCCTCGCCTTGATTGCCCCGCGCCCGGTCTATATCGCCAGCGCGGAAGAAGACCTCTGGGCGGACCCGCGTGGGGAGTTTCTGTCCGCCCTGCACGCCAGCCCCGTCTATCGGCTGCTGGGCACCGACGGGTTGGCGGCGCAAGAGATGCCCCCGGTCAATCAGCCCATCATGAGCACCATCGGCTACCACATCCGCACGGGCAAACACGCGGTCACGGACTACGACTGGGAGCGGTTCATGGACTTCGCCGACCGCCATCTGAAAAAGCCGTGAGTAGGTGAACAGATACCCGGTTTCCCATCGAGTGGAATTTGGCGTCTCCCTCCTCAGAACAGAGCACCCGCCATAACGGGCGCATGGTGTCATTCTGAGAAGTGTAGCGGTTGCGATGAACGAAGCAAAGCAATCCCTGCCGCAGGGATGGCTTCACGCCGCTCGCCATGATAGGTGTTAGGCTTATAGACGCGTCCGATGCCTTGAACGAGGTTCTTTGGAGGGATGCGCCGCGAGGCGAGGTCCCTTGTCACGACGGCTTCAGGCGAGTATATTCAAATCAGATAAGTCAATGGGACGGTGATAGGGGTCTTGCAACGAGGACGATGGCTACGGGTGGCAGCGTGGTTTTTACTTTGGATGTTGGCTGTCGGGGTAGTGGTGGTCAAAACTCGCAAAAGTTCGCTGCGTCGGGTGACACCGAAGATGCCGGTGCCCTGGGGGCTCCAGCCGCCCGCGCCCACGCTGCCGACGGTGAAAGTGGAAAGGGTCGCGCGGGGTAGCGTGAAAGGCACGTTGACGCTGGAAGGCATTTTGGAGCCGGCGTCCGTTGAGACAGCGATTCCGCAGGTCAACGGGCGCGTGGTGAAGGTGCTGACGCAACCGGGCGAGACCGTCAAAAGCGGGGACGTGGTCGTGCAGTTGGACCGCTCCACCTTGCAAGCCGACGTGAGGTTCACGAGATCGCTTCTCATCAAGGCGCAGGCGCAGCAGCAGTTGGTGGAGCAGCAGCGCGCGGAGGCGTTGAATAATTTGGAAAAAGCGACCGAGCAACTCCACGCTGCGCAGCAAGAGATCGCCGCCGCGCAGGAGGACATCGCGCGCGCCGAAGCGGCTGTGCGTCAGTTGCGCGAGCGTCCGTCCACTCCACCGCTGGTTGCTACACCTTCTCCCCGACTTGAACCTGAGCCACCTGCCGATGCGGAGTTGATTGCGGCACAAACCGCTGTGCGGCAGGCGGAAAGACAGGTAGCTACCGCTCGCGCCGCCGTCGAGCAAAGTGAAGCCGCTCAAACCCGCGCCGCGCACGATTGGGCGACCGCCGACAAAGAATTCCAGCGCGCCAATCAGTTGTATCAAGCCGGTGCTGTCTCGCGTCGGTTCTTCGAAAGCAAACGGGAGGCTTTCGCGGAGGCGCAGAAAAAGTTGGCGCAAGCCAACGAGGAGTTACAGCAGCAGCGCACGCGATTGAGCCAAGCCGAAGCCGCATTGGCACAAGCGCAACATCGCCTCTCTCAAGCGAAGGCGCAACCAGCCCCCGCAGACCCGAAACCTGAAACCCGCAACCCGCGGCGGGCTGGGGGTGGGGGGGTGGTGGGGGGGGGTGGGGGGGGGGGGGGGGGGGTGGGGGGGGGGGGGGGGGCTTTGCGGAGTTCCGCATAGACGCTCATGGACGCAGCGACGTGCAGGGGCTTTGCCTCGACCACGTATCG
>JANWYM010000016.1 GCA_025055355.1 Abditibacteriales bacterium | reverse complement strand
TTCGGTCCATCCAGATGAGCTTCACCCTGACATGTTAAGTCTTCATCCTTAAACTCTCCCCCCTTACCCATAAGGGGTCACGCCAACTCTCCCTCCTTGTTAAGGAGGGGAGAGTTGGCGGAAAGGCTCCTGCTCCATCCGCCGCTACAAGTTCGCGAGGCGTCGGTGCCGCTGGACAACGATGGGGATGGGTGGGAGAACGGGGACGCGGTGAACAGGAGAGACGATGATGGCGATGGAGCAGCGGTGCCTTAGATGAGATCAGTTAGGTAGCCAAGGTCGTGTGCCCATGCCTTGAATTCACTTGCCCCGCTTCTGCGCAAACAGCCAGTCGGTCAACTCCTTCTCGGCGTAGGCTTTATCCCAACTGTTGTGCCCAACGCCCGGGTATTCGGTGTATCTGACCTTCGTGCTGCCGGCGGCTTTGAGGGCTTCGACGATTTCGCGGGAGCGGGCGGGGGGAACGACGGGGTCGGCTTCGCCATGAAAAATCCACATCGGCACGTCTTTCAACTTCTCCGCGACACCCTTCACGTCGGCGCCGCGCACACCGCCGCAGATGGGCACTACGGCGGCGAATTTGTCGGGATGCTGGGAGGCGATGAGGAAACTGCCAAACCCGCCCAACGACAACCCCGTGAGATACAAACGGTCGGGGTCGCCGTTGTATTCGGCAACGGTTTGGTCAAGAGCCTTCAACGCAAACTCTGCCATCTTGCCAGACCAGAACTGACCGGGAGCACACTGCGGCATGACGACGAGCGCGGGGAAGCGCTCAGGCGACATCCGTATCGCCGTGCCGATGCCGACCTGCGTTTGCTTCAATCCATCACCCCCACGCTCGCCCGCGCCGTGCAGGAACAAAATTACAGGCCACTGCTGGCTCGGTGTGTAGTCGCGCGGCACGTAAACCACATACGGATACGTCATCCCGTCCAGCGTTACCGTTTTATTGATGAACCCCGTCACAACGGTTTGCGTCTGCGCCTGCGTCGTGCGCATCGCCGCGCCTATCATCCCTATCAGCAAGAGTCCTAACGTCAGTTGCCGCATGGTCCTCACCTGTCAACCGATGCAGAGGTGCAAGGATACAAGGATGCTGAAACGCAGAATGACACGGATGTCTCGACATCCGCGACGGCGTCGCAGACTATTATGTGCCACCTGTTTGCTCAAAAGGCTCAGAAGACAAAGTGCAAAAGTTGATCTTGTATCCTTGCATCTTCGTACCCATACAAAATTATGCAGTTGCTTACGCCATCCTCCCTCTCCCCGATGAGAATGCCTATTATGACGAGTGCAGAGCAGCCATCTCTCACGGCGGGGATGACGATGGCAAAGGAGATTACTTCGCTCCGCTCGCCATGATGTCAGGAGTTGGGACGAAAAGCCGCCCCGCGCCGCTTGCCTCACTCCCATCCCCTCGTGGGAGGGGTTGGGGGAGGGGAAAAGGGATGACAGCAACCGCGTCACTCTTGGTTACTTTCTTAAGAGTTGCAACTCAATCCGCCGAAAGAAGACCTCCGCCCCTTCCGACTGAAATAGAATCTTTCCTTTGCGCGGCTCCGCGCCCGTGCCGTAAGCGGCAACTTTGCCGTTGACGAGGTGCGTGAACTTGTCACCGTCGGCGATGACTTCGACGACGTTCCATTCGCCGACGGGCTTCTCCAAATCGTCTTTGCCGCGAAAGTTTACCACGTCCTTCCAGTCGGGCGAGCGACCGAACCAGTTGATGCGCCCCGCGATGATGCGCTTGCCGTCTTCGGACAACTTGACGCCCGCGAAATACGGCTTCAATCTTTCTTCATACGCCATGCTGCCGCCGTTGACGAGGATAATGTCCCCTGTCCCGCCTTCAATGATTTGACACTCGATAGATTTAGGCCAGACGCGGTCGGGCGCGTCGGCGGGGAAGTGATACAGAATACCGCTATCCCGTGCCTTATTCTTGCGCGGTGGGTGCGTTTCGACACCCCACTTGAACTCCACGATGAGGTGATAGTTCTCGAACTCCTGCTCAGTGCAGAAGTAGCCGAACTCCGTCCCGCTGACGCGAATCACGCCGTCCTTGACAGTGAATACGCCCTGAGGGTCGCTGTTCTTCCCTTGCGACGGCAGGAAGGTATAAAAGCCGCTCAAGTCCTTGCCGTTGAACAACTTCATAACCTGCCTTTTTTCTTCACCCGATGTCTCCTGCCTCAACGCAAGGCTCGCAACGCTCACGCTGGCGGCTTGGAGAAACTCACGACGAGAATACTGCACAATCAATCCCCCCTTGTGTTTTGACTAACACCCAGCAAAAGTTACGCCGTTGCTGACGCCATCTTCCCCCATCACAAATCGGCCTCGTCCTCGCTCTCGCAACTTACAGACGACGAAGACGCCGTTTTTATACCTCTAAGAGCCTATCCGAAAAACTCACTATCTCCCTTCATCAGGAGGGCCATAGGGGGTTGTTGGCTTGCTCTGGACCTCCCCCGACCCCTCCTCGGTAAGGAGGGGAGAGTTTGCGGATAGGCTCTAAGAGCCGTTCCGTCGGGTGTGCGCTGCAATCGCCGCGCGCGTCCCTACCAAATCAAAGCACTCCTCCTGATTCGTCCGCATGAACCGCGTCGCTAACGCCATCGCTGCACGTTCGGTCAACAGGCCTTCGTCCACCTCTGCTTGCAGGGCGCGGGTGAGCCAACGGCGCGCTTGCATGGCGTAAGCCGCTGCTGCGTTGGGATAGCGCGTGTCGCCGCCGAAGGCGAAGAGTTTGTTGGCGGGCGCGGCGTGAATCATGCGCCGCACGAAGTCGCCCGCGCTGAACGGGTCAATGCCCCACGCCCAGCACAAATCGGCATAGACGTTTGGGTAGTGCTTGGCGAGCGCGACCAGTTCGTCGCTGTAAGGGTAGGCGATGTGCATCAGCACAAACTTGGCGCGGGGATACTTCATGAGCAAAGCACAGAGGTTGCCGCCGCGAATGAAGTCCACTGGCATGCGGCTATGCCCCGCGTAGTAGCCTGTGTGAATCTTGAACGGGAGGTTGTGCTCGATCGCCAACTCCACACCGCGCGCCCAGCTCCAGTCGCCGAGGCAGAGCCGTTCCTCTTCGCTGATGTTTTCACCCTTCAGTCGCTTCTGGAGGACGCGCTCCGCTTCGGCGTCGTCTCGCTCCACCCATCGCAGGGTGCGGTTGTAGGCGTGCTGCGACTTGACCGCAATGGCACAGGGGGCATATTTGGCGAAAATCGCCGACATCGCCTCGCGCAGAGACGCCAGGTCTTTGACCTCTACGCCGACCTCTCCGTAAATGACCGCCGCGTCAATCTGCCCGCTGCAAAAGCCGACCCACGAGAGGTCGTAGAGGAAAAAGTCCAGTCCCGATTCATCGGGCAAGCACGCCCAGCAGAAATCATCAACCTGAACGTGGTCGAGGTGAGCGACCTCTCTCAGAATCCGCAGACGCTCGCCGGGCTGGCGGAATTGGCGGTTGCGCTCCTGGGCGGCTTCCAGCCCTTCAGGGGTTATCTCGTCCATGCCGTAGGCGTGTTTCGCAATCAGTCGCACCGCTTCGCCGTAGCCCGTATGCTGGCACTTCTCCCAAACGCTCCGAATACCCTGAAACCGCCCTGATACGTCCGGGTCGTTGGCGTCCAGCAGCCGTCTCAGCGCTTCGCTCGACGCGCCTGCCACCGCCAAGTCCGCCATGACGTAGTTGTTGAACAAGTCGTTGAGCACATCGGGACCGTTCTCCACATATTCATGTTCCTTGAACAGATGCTCATGTGTGTCCATCAAAGCCGTTGCCTGAATGTGGTGCGCTAAGTCGGTCATTCTGCTATCTGCTGACTTCATGGGTTGCGCAGATTTAAGAGCCTATCCGAAAGTTTCGTGAAGCCGACATCCTATCGGCAGGATGGTTAGGCGGGAAGCCTGCGCTACGCGATTATCGGATAGGTTCTTAAGAAACTATCTCACTGAACTTTTGCGTTTTGCCCTCTCCTGCGAAAATGCCTGTCGTTACGAGGGCAGCGATCACTCCCCGCGCAACGACAGACAGAGGGATTGCTTCGCTCCCCGCGCAATGACGTCTTCCTGCAGCAGAGGGGAAGAGAAGCGCGAAACGTAGCCCGCGACGCTTGCGGATTCTGTCGCGGCGCGACGGGCTACATTTTGAGGACGAGGTAACTCAACCCCCCAACCGGTTTGGGCGCCCGCGCCCTCTGCGTCATCCTACGGATGATGAGTCCTCCTCGTCATTCGCCTCCACTGCTTTACTTCCTTCCGCTTCCTGCTAAAAAAACACTTGACAAAAAATCTGCCTCTGCTTAAAATTGTTTTTAGCCGAGGCTAAATTTATTTTTAGGAGGCTTAACATGCTGAGTCAGGCGGTTGAAGATTACTTGAAGGTCATCTATAAGTTGCAGCGAGAGAACGAGCGCGTGACTACGACCGACCTTGCGAAAGCCATGAAAGTGTCCCCGGCTTCGGTGACCAACATGGTGAAGAAGTTGGCGAAGATGCGCCTGGTTCAGCACACCTCCTATCAAGGCGTGGGATTGACGAAGGCAGGCGAGAAGGTCGCGCTGGAGGTCGTGCGCCATCATCGCCTGCTGGAACTCTACCTGAAGGAAGCGTTGGGCTACTCGTGGGACCAAGTTCACGACGAAGCGGAAAAGTTGGAGCATCACATTTCCGAGGAGTTCGAGGAGAGAATCTTCGAGGCGCTCGGGCGGCCCGCGTTCGACCCGCACGGCGATCCCATCCCCACTAAGGACGGCAAAATTCAAGCGACGGACTTCGACCCGCTGTCCGAGGCGGAACCGGGCGACGTGCTGGTCATTCGCCGCGTGGACGACGGCGACCCGGAACTGCTGCGCTACCTCGCGGAGTTGGGGCTGACGCCGATGGTGACGATTGAGGTCATGAGCAAACAGCCATTTAACGGTCCACTCATCGTGCGCGTCGGCGAGAGCCAGCACGCGGTCGGGCGAGAGGTAGCGAGAAATATCTTCGTCACGCCCGCAGAGAAGGGCTAAAGCGACGGTATGGTTTGAAAGGAACGGCGGGCGCGTGTGGCAGCACGCGCCCGCTGCGAGCCAGCCGTGGTAAACCACAGCCGCTTCACCCTGGCGTTTACCACGCCTGGCATCCTTTGTCAAACGGAGGGAACGGTGGACGCTCAGGGTGCAAGGCGTCGGAGGCTGTTGCTTCAACAGTCATTGTTTGTTGCATGGGTTGTAGGAGGTGGGCTGTGGGCAGGAACCACGCCCATCGAGGCAATGCCCTACTTCGCCCGCAAGTATGACGTGACCTGCGCCACCTGCCACGTCATGCCGCCCAAGTTAAATCTAACGGGTTGGCAATTCGCGATGAACGGCTACCGTTGGGAGGGCCGCGCGGAGCAGCCGACGCTGCCTTTTGCGGTCTGGACGACGGGGCGATCCGAAGACCGTCGGTCGGCAGGGTTGGGCGAGAATTACCTCCAGAAGGTGCAGATCATCGCCGGCGGGCGGTTGAGCCGGGACACGGCGTATTTTGTGGAGTGGCTGCCGCAGAACAAAGTCCTCATCGGTCCGGGGCGGTTTCAGGGCGGCCATCGGCGGTTCGAGGACCTGTTCATTGTCAACTCGCTCAGTCCGACGACGACGCTGACGGTAGGACAGTTCCCCCTCGCCAGTCAAGTGGACACCTCGTATCGTCTCTCAGTGAGCGAGCCGCTGGCGTTATCGGCAGAGGTGGATGGGTTCGCACCCAGCGGATGCCGCCCGGCGGTGCGCCTGGAGGTGGCACGGTTGAAGGCGGGCGGAACGAATGTGGACGGAGATTTCTACGCTCTGGCGCTCCCCCTGCGCGGGGAAATAACGCTCAACGATCAGTTCACGTTGAGCACACATCTCGAGGGGGTCTTTTTGCAAGGCTACCGCCGTCGCGGGTTGAATACCGTCGGGGGGTTTGCGTTCCTCGACGACGACCGCAAAATTTACGGCGTGGTCGGCACTTATCATCGGGGGCGATGGTTCTCCACCCTCATCGCAGCCATCGCTGACGGGGCGACGAAGAACGACACGCGCCTCAGTTGGGAGAATGAATATCTGCTGTCCCGCGCTGTGATGGTCGGATGGCGCTGGGACCGCCAGAGCAAAACAGCGCATCCGAACGCCTTTGTGCCTTACATCAACATCGCGTTCCCTCTGACGCGCTGGACGGTGCGCCTCCAGTATGAGCGGCGGCAGCAGCCGGGCGACAAGCAGGAAGTCATAGACATCAGCGTGATTTTTTAGAGAACTTCCTATGCGGACGGTTCGACGCTACGCCGCTGAACAATCAAGCGCCGATGTCCTCTGGCAGAAGGCTCCGCCTTGGCGAGGTGCGACATGCCATGTTCGATAGGACAGATCAACGGAAAGCACTGACCGATGTTCCGCCTGAGACGCTGGCGGCGTTGCGCCCTGGCGAGCGCGGCGTCGTGCAGACGCTGCACTGCACGGGACTGACGCGGCGGCGGTTGTTAGATTTGGGCTTGGTGCCAGGCACGGAAGTCGAGGCGGTGATGGTCAGCCCCAACGGCGACCCCATCGCCTATCAGGTGCGCGGCACCCTTCTCGCGCTGCGCCGCGAGGATGCGGCATCTATAGAAATACGGCGAGTCAGTTAGGCAGAATGTCGTCCGTCGTCCCGCAGCGGTTCCGTGCTGCGTTGCAGGCAAGTAGCCCGTCGCGCCGCGACGGGAAAAATCCGCCCCGGCGTCGCAGGCTACTTTTAAAGGTAGGCTCGAAGAGACCCTCCGAAAACCGTGTTTTGCCGCAGGCTGGGAGCCTGCGCTGGGCGGTTTTCTGAAGGGTTCCTCGGGGAGAGGACGTTCCAGATGGAGAGTTGCGCTTGTGGAGCCCCGGTGTCCTGTGGCACGAAACAGGGCTTGATTCGGTTGGGGATTGACTTATCACATTTCGATTATGTCGTTGCCATCGCGGGCAATCCGAACACGGGCAAGAGCACGGTGTTCAATGCCCTGACAGGACTCAAGCAGCACACGGGCAACTGGCCCGGTAAGACGGTCGCGCGCATGGAGGGCATGTTTGCCCATCACGGCAAGCGGTTCAAACTGGTGGATTTGCCAGGCACGTATTCGCTCCTGTCCATGACGGTGGACGAGGAAGTAGCGCGGGACTTCCTCCTCTTCGGTCAGCCTGATACGACGGTCATCGTCGTGGACGCGACCAACCTGGAACGCAACCTGAACCTCGTGCTGCAAGTGCTGGAAATCACCGACCGCGCGGTGGTATGCCTCAATCTGATGGACGAGGCGCAACGCAGAGGCATCACGATTGATGACCGCGAATTAGCGCGGGAATTGGGCGTGCCGGTTGTGCCCACAGTGGCGCGGCGGCGCGAAGGGCTGGACCGATTGGTGGAAGCGATTGCGGGTGTGGCGACTGGGGCGATTCGCACCAACCCGCGCCGCCTCCCCTGCGACCCGCAGACGCAGGCGGCGCTGGACGAACTGGTGCCACTCCTTGAAAACGCGGTGCCCGGTCTGCCCAACGCCCGCTGGGTGGCGATGCGTTTGCTGGACGGGGATGAGCGCGTGATAGAAGCGCTGGAAAACGGTGAACTGGCGCAATTAGTGCGGCCCCGCAACAGCGCAACAACTCGGATAGAAGGGGTAGTATCAGCATGACCCACAGCACGGCTTCAACCAACCCTCAGATACGCAATTTAATAGAACGGGCGCAGCGTTGGCGCGCCCAAATCGGCGACACCCTGCACGACCGCGTGGTGAGCGCGGTGTTTGCCGACGCGGCGGCTATCGCGCAACGCACCGTCAAGCGGTCGGGTAAACCGCGCAGCGATTGGGAGCGCAGGATTGACAGTCTGCTCACTTCCCGCCTGTGGGGCTTCCCGATTATGCTCGCCCTGCTGACCGTCGTGTTCTGGGTGACCATCCAAGGCGCCAACGTGCCGTCGGAGATGATTGCCACCGCCCTGTTTTGGCTGCAAGACCAGTTGGAGGCTCTTTTCAACCTCCTCCACGCGCCGTGGTGGTTGACGGGTTTTTTGGTGCATGGCGTCTATCGTGGTCTGGCATGGGTGGTATCGGTCATGCTGCCACCGATGGCGATTTTCTTCCCCTGCTTTACGCTCCTGGAGGACTTGGGCTACCTGCCCCGCGTGGCGTTCAACATGGACCGACTGTTCAAGCGCGTCGGGGCGCATGGCAAGCAGGCGTTGACCATGAGCATGGGCTTCGGCTGCAACGCCGCTGGCGTCATCGCCTGCCGCATCATTGACTCCCCCCGCGAGCGACTGATTGCCATCCTCACCAATAACTTTGTTCCCTGCAACGGGCGCTGGCCCACACTCATCCTGATGGCGACGATGTTCGTCGGCGCAGCGTTTCCCGCTCATCTCGCTTCCATCGCGGCGGCGTCCTCCTTGGTAGCCGTGACGCTGTTCGGCATTTGCATGACGCTGCTGGTGTCGGCGTTTTTATCCCGCACCGTGCTCAAAGGCGTCGCCTCCAGTTTCGCTTTGGAGTTGCCGCCCTACCGCCCGCCGCAGGTGCTGCGAGTGCTTTACACCTCCATCATTGACCGCACGCTGTTAGTGCTCTGGCGTGCCGTCGTCATGGCGGCGCCCTGCGGCGGTCTGGCGTGGATTTTGGGGAATGTCCACATCGGCAGCGCAAGCCTCATGCAGCACCTCGCGAGCTTCCTGAACCCTGTCGGTCACGCCATCGGCTTGGACGGTGTGATCCTGCTCGCTTACATTGTTGCCATCCCCGCCAACGAAATTGTCGTGCCGACCATTCTGATGGCTTACCTGAACGCCGGCATGATGACCGAGATTGACAGCATGACCGAACTCAAAAACCTGCTGGTCAACGAGCACGGCTGGACGCTGCTGACCGCCGTGTGCCTCATGCTCTTCTCCCTGCTGCACAACCCGTGCTCGACAACGCTGATAACGATTTACCAAGAAACCAAAAGCAAAAAGTGGACGGCGGTCGCCGCCCTGCTGCCGCTGGCGATTGCCTTCGCCGTCTGCTTCATTGTTGCGCAGACGGCGCGACTGTTGGGTTGGGCGTAGGAAGCAAACAGCGGGCGCGTGTGACAGCGCCCGCTGTACAAATCAGCCAGATGCGGTCATCTACGCTGACCGAGTCGGTGAAGGGAGAGTATCGGTGGCGGTCAAACCCCCGACGGGCGCCCGGAGCCTTTGACAACAACGAGGGGTTACGCGGTTGCGTCAAGAGGGTGTCAGCCACGGCGTCGCTTTTTCCTACCAACTCCGTCCGCGCAACTCGAAGTCCACCTGCTTGACCGCGATGATGCCTTCGGAGGCGTCGAGGATTTGCTGCATGACCTGCTCTGGCACGGGCGAGTCGACGCTCAACGCCATGACCGCTTTGCCGCCGATGGTGATGCGCCCGACTTGCATCCCCGCGATGTTGACGTGGGCGTTGCCCAGAATCGTGCCGACTTTGCCAATCATACCCGGCACGTCGTAGTTGTGGACGAAGAGGACAAAGCCTTCTGGGACGAGGTCAATGTGGTAACCATGTAAACTGACGATGCGCGGCTCGCCTTTGCCGAACACCGTGCCGGACATCTCGCTCGGACGCGATGCGGTTGTCGCCACCTGGGTGACGATGAGGTTGACGTAATCCTCGTGCGCCGACGTTTTGTGTTCGCTGACGCGGATGCCGCGCTGTTCCGCAATCAGCGGCGCGTTGACGTAGTTGACTGCCTCGCGCATGAACGGCTGCATGAGCCCGCGCAGGAAGGCGCGTTTGAGCGGCTGCGTGTCGAACTCCGCGAGGTCGCCGGCGTAAGAGAGTTCGACGCGCTCGATGCGCCCCTCGGCAAAGTGCGCTTGCAGCACGCCCAACTTCTCCGCGAGGCGGAGGTAAGGCTCCAGTCGCTCGCGCAGTTCGGGCGGGATGCCGGGCATGTTCACGGCGTTGCGCGGGGGGCGTCCTTGCAGCACGTCGGCGATCTGCTGCGCGATCTCGACGGCGACCTGCGTTTGCGCCTCTTCGGTGGATGCGCCAATGTGCGGTGTCATAATCACGTTGTCGAACAGCAGCAGCGGCGAATCGGTCGGCGGCTCGCTCTGGAAAACATCCAGCGCCGCGCCCGCGACCTTGCCGCTTTGCAGGGCGTCAGCCAGGGCGATCTCGTCCACGATTTCCCCCCGCGAGAGGTTGAGGAGATAAACGCCGTCCTTCATCCGTTGAATCGTCTGCCGATTGATGAGCTGCCGCGTGTCGCGGGTCAGTGGCACGTGCAGGGTCAGGATGTCCGCCCGCTGAAACACCTCGTTGACGTCGTCCACCAGATCAATACCTAATTCCTGCGCCCGCTCCCGCGAGATGAACGGGTCAAAGCCGATCAGGTGCATCCCCATCGGCGCCGCTCGCTTGGCGACCTCGGTGCCGACATGGCCTAGCCCGATGATGCCCAACGTCTTGCCGTAAAGTTGCTTGCCCACGAACTGCGACCGCTTCCACCCTCGCGAACGCACGTGCACATTCGCTGCGGGAATCCTCCGCACCAGCGCAATCATCAAGCCGAGCGTCAGTTCTGCCACCGCGACGGTGTTGCCTGCCGGCGAGTTGACAACGAGGATGCCGCGCTCCGTCGCCGCTGCCACGTCAATGTTGTCCACGCCCACGCCTGCCCGACCGATGATTTTGAGGTTGCTGCCTGCCTCAATCACCCGCCGCGTGACCTGCGTCTGCGAGCGCACGACCAAAGCGTCGTAACCACCAATCCGCTCGACGAGTTGCTCTTCCTTCAGCCCCGTCTGCACGTCCACGTGCGCTACCTGCTTTAAAATCTCAACGCCCTCGCGGGCAATGTCGTCGCTGATGAGAACTTTCGGCATCACGTTTATGCTCCTCTGTCCCGGTTTGCGTCACGCAGTCATCCCAAACTTACGCAGTTACTTATACCATCTTCTCCCGCCGGGGACAGTAATTCACTCAATCAATCCATGATACCGCCCCAGCCAATAGGGGAGCAGAAACATCGTGGGGTCTTCCTCGGCGGTGCCGGTGCTGCCGCCGTCCACGCGGTAGGGGTTGCCGTTCCACTTCATCATCGGGCGTTCGTCAAACGGCAGGGGGTCACGGACTTGTCTCTCGCCGAAGCGTCCCGCCACCTCGTCCCACTGGAGGTCGGCGCGGTGGCTGTTGCGCACGCTCCACATCACGAGGTCGAGGGGAATCTCTTTGAGGGTGCGCACCGCCCCTTCGATATCGCAGGGCTTGCCCGTCAGCGCACCGTAGATGAAGTTCCATAGCGGGCAGCGTTCGGGCTGCTCGATGCGCCAACTGCGCGTGATGCTCTGCGTGTAAATCGCCCGCAGGTGGGGGTCGGTCTCGCGGCGCATGAGCGAGTAGTAGGCGAGGAAGGCGAGTTCATCGTCGGAGTGGTTGACCTCGCCGGGGAAGGTGATTTTCTGGTTGATGGTGTTGAGGGCGTAGCCGTGTTTCTGAATGAGTTCGACGTAGGCGTGGTGGTATTTCTCGTCGCCCGTGAGGTGGTGCGTGACTTTCAAATAAGAGAGCAATTCCAGTGAGTTCAAGCCGCGCTCCTGCCACCAACGGGGGTTGTCGTTGAGTTGCTCAGGCGCCCACACGCCCCACGTCGTCGGCTTGCCGTCCACGTCCACGAGATAGTAGCCGTTCTTCATGATGTGGTCCATGATGCGCTGGCAGGTGGCGCGGACTTTGGCTTTTTCCGCCTCGTCGTCCATCAAATCGTAGTAAACACCGAAGGCAAAGAAGTGTCCGTCAATTTCATCGGAGGAGGTTTCGCCTTTCCACTCCCATTCGCCGTCGGGGGTTCGATGCCACTCCCCACTGGTGTCCTGTCCGAAGCCGGGTTCGTCTTTGTGACGAATCGCCCGCGCCGGGAAACCGCTGATGCCGGTGATGCTTTCCAGCCGCAGCAACGCATCCATGGATTGCTTCGCGGCTTCTTTGGCTGCTGGGTCTTTGGTGACAGCGTAGCGGAAACACTCGGCGGCGATATACATCGCCGTCCACAAGCCATCGTTGTCGGAGACGTGTCGGAACGGTTGCGACAAATCGCCCGGCTGCCGCAGCCCGCAGGTGGTAACGTAGCCGAAATACTTGTGCCGCTTCTCAATCGCTTCATGGAAAATTTGCGCTTTCTCCAGCAAGGTGATCGGACGCCAATAAATATGGCTGATGCCCTTCGCGGTTGCCACCCATGCGCTGCCGTCGTCCGCCGCCGCGAGGGCTTGCACCTTGTCATCGGGCAGCCAGCGTTGCCCCGCGAAGTACTTCCACTCGCCGTCCCGATAATAACAGACGCCGACAGGGGTGCCAAACCACCAACTGACCCCACCTTTCCTCCCCTCGTCCAGAGGGGGTGTAGGAGGGGAGATGGCGGCGTGCGTCACATCTAAAATCGGCAGCCCCTCCGCGCCGGTGATGCGATGCCAGCCTTTGTTGCCGTCGTAGAGATTGATGCCTTTGTCCGTTGTGATGAGGAAATGATTGGCATCGCTGCGGAGCCGCACAATTGCCCGCGTGTCCGCGCTCAACAAGCCGTCCGCGCTCGGCTGAATGCTCAACCACGTCGGGCGTTTGCCCCACAGCCCTTGCAGGCTCATGTCGGTTGTGACCAGCAACTCCCCATCGCCGTAAGCGCAGATGCCGCGCGGCGTGCCTTGCGTGTTGCGGATTTCCGCCCAGCCGTTCTTGTGGCGCACGTAGAGCCGCTGGGCGGTGACCGCAAACAGCCGTCCCTTGTCGTCCTCGCTCATCGCCACGATGCCGCCGGGCGCGTTCTCCTCCCGCTGCCAGTTCCCCTCGGAGCGGCGCAGCACACCCATCTCCGTCGCTGCCCACAGGGTGCGCGAGCGGTCGGTGAAGAACAGATTGACTTTTTCCTGCGACTCCGTCTCCCACTGCTTCCCATCAAACACCGCCACGCCTTTGTCCGTCGCCGCATAGACGCGCCCCTGCGCGTCTAAGGCCAGCGCGCGCACGTTGTTCGACGGCAATCCGTCAGCAATTGTGTAGAACTTCCTGACCGGCTGAAGAAACGTCCCGACGTGATAAGGTTGCATGGCTGACTCCTTTTTCTTTTGCGGTTGAGCAGAAACAAGATACACACCGACCACCATCACCCCAGCGGCGAGCGTCCGCAGTCCGCGTTGCAACATCATACCTCCCAAATTAGTTAGGTTGGATGTTGCGGGTTCTGGAGGCAAAACGGCGCCCCGGCTGGTCGGGGAACTGTCCCTCAGCAAGTTGAGGCAAAAGTTACGCCGTTGCTGACGTCTTCTTTCCCCTCCTTTAAGGGTAAGGGGAGTTCTCCTTAGCGTTGCTGCGACGGAAAGAGCCTGCTTGTCAGGGCAAAGGGGCTCCCCTCCCCGGGGGGAAGGATAGTGGGAACGACCGCGTAACTCCTGTTGAGGCATCCACAACCCGCAACCTTGACCCCTTCACCGCCGCGTGTGGTTGCGCTTCCACGGCGTGATCCACATCGGCGGGCGGGGGATGTAAGCCGTCACGATTTTGATGCAGTTTTGGTCGCTGTAATCGCAGACGACGTGCAGGTGACAGAGCACGTCTGAGGCGATGTAGAAGCGCCCCAAGATCAAGCAGCGCCGCTCCGCCGGATAGTTCTCCAACACCCTGCCACCCAAAATTGCGCCAATACAATGTTCTTTCTCGAATCCCTCCTCCAACCCATGCACCAGAGCATGGGGACCAAAATGATACTTGCCGTTCTCCACCAGCGTCCAGATACGTCGCACGTTCATGCCGCGATACCTCCCGCGCTGGCTCGTGATATGACAGCCGTTCCGCTCCCGTCGGGGAAGGCTATTCGAGGTTATCATAACATAAGAGAGGGCGATGGTGCAAATAACAACCGCCCCTGGGGGCATCAGATTTTTTCTTGCCCTGCCCTATCTTTTTCCCTCTTGCAGCATACGCCCGAACTGACGCAGCATCCCGTCGAAGCGGTCGAGCGACGGGAGAGCCAGCGCGATGTGCGCGAGGCGTTAGCGCAATTGCCGCCAGAGTTGCAGATCGTCCTGCAACTCCGCTACTTCGACGAGATGCCCGTCGCATGCATTGCGGAGTTCTTGAACCTACCGCTGACGACCGTGAAGTGGCGGCTGCATCAGGGCAGGCGGCTGATGAAGAAACATCTGGAAGATCGCTGGCGCGAGGAGACCAGCCAAAAGGAGAGAGCACAACATGAGCGAACAACAAGACAAAATCAAACCAGAAGTGCCTCGTCTGGTGCGGATGTTGGTCAGCATCAGCAAGATGGCGAAGGACGCCAGTCTCACTGGCACGCTGCGTGAGGGAAAGAGCATGGCGATTCGACAATACAATGCCGTCTTGGCGCGACTGAAGGAGTTAGGCGTCATCAGCGGCGACCTCTTCGCGCCGGTGGCGGAGTCGGCATCGTTTGACGAGGTGGGTGTCGCGGCGGCGCAGTTGGCGGATTTTCTGCGCGAGGATGACGAGGAGTATCGTCGCGCGTGGCGTCACGGCGGCGTGCTCGAGGCGTCGCCCAAGCACATCAAAATCGTCGGCTTCCCGGGCAACATCAGCGACTTGGGGGACATCCTGCGCGAGTATCTACCCGACTTTATCAAGCAGAGGGTCGCCTCGGCGTTCCGCGTTGAGTTGAAAAAAGGAAGCGCTGAGACTTGCACAGAGGCGGAACCCGACAAACCCTCGCCCGAAGCGTCGACAGCGGCGAAACACTCACGCATGGAGGACATTGAACAGCGACTTGAAGACATCGCCGAGCAGATTGAGCAAGTCGTCGAGCGGTTGAGCGAAGAGGACCTTGCGCCCGAAGCAATTGACCGCCTCGCCAACGAGTTGAGCCAGTTGACGCAGCGGCAGGTGGAGTTGGCGCGGGAGCGGGCGCGGCTGAGGGCGCAAGAACAATAAGGGAAATCAACCATGACGATGAGCTACGCAGCGCGTCCAGTCAAACGAGGGTGTGACGAGCGCGGCGAACCCCCGAAACGCCGAGGAGGTTGCAACCGTAGCACCTTGTAGAGGGCATAAGGCTGGGGACAGAGGGAGACGTGATGACGATGCGGGATCCCAGTCGTGAAGTTCAGAAGAAGAGCCTTGTGATTTCGGCTTGCCTGCTGCTGCTATGCGCCTTGTGGACGGGCAACGTGATTCTGTCGGCATGGCGGTTGGAGATTGGGCGTAATACAGGGTTTTCGATGTCGCCGACGCTGGGCGACGGCGCGATTTACGTGGTGCGAGTGCGTCCTCCAGAAATTGGGCGCGGGGATATTGTGGAAGCGCGCATCGCAATGGACGGGAGTGTGAGCCGGGTTGTGAAACGCGTGGTTGACGTGCAAGAGGGGAAGGTCTTCCTCGAAGGGGACAACCAGCAGGCTACGTGGTGTGGATGGCTGCCGGCATCGGCAGTAGAGAGCAAGGTCGTGGCGGTGCTGTGGCGCGGACGTCCTGACCCATCGCAGGTCGCTCTCGCTCAGACCAGAAAGCCGCAGAATCAGAGACTGATGCTAACCAACTGAAAGTTACGCAGTGACTTCACCATCTTCCTCCTCCCACGAGGGGAGGGGAGAGGGATGACGGCAGTGGCGTCGCTCTTGAGGTGAACGAACCGCTGGCCTCAAACCAGCAAACGGGCAGGGCGCATCTCCTGCCCGTTTGCGTTTCTACGCGTTGACAACCGCCTGCACGCGTCATTATAATTCCCCTTGAAACGCCCACACTCTGTCGGCGCAGACCTTCGGAGGCGACGGCTATTTGTGGCGCTGACTCATCGGCGGTGTAAACATGGATTTCTTTCCTGATAGCGCGCTGAACAAGGGGGACGTGCACTTTCCTACGGCGGCACGCGACGTAGAGGCGATGATTGTTACCCAAATCCTCGCGCGCGGCATTAAGGACCAGCGGGTGATTGCTGCCCTGCGCAAAGTGCCGCGTCAGGAGTTCGTCCCTGCTGAACTCCGCGACCGCGCTTACGATGACACGCCTCTCCCCATCGGCGAAGGACAGACGATTTCCCAGCCCTACATTGTCGCCTTCATGAGCGAGCAACTCCACTTGAACCCCACTGACAGAGTCTTGGAAATCGGCACCGGCTGCGGCTATCAAACGGCGATTTTAGCGGAACTGGCCGCGGAAGTTTACTCCGTCGAGATTATCTCCGCGCTCGCGCAGCGGGCGTGGCGCACCCTGGAGCGTCTTGGCTATCGCAACGTGCACCTGCGGCGCGGCGACGGCTACAACGGCTGGGCGGAACACGCTCCCTACGACGCCATCATCGTCACCTGCGCCCCACCCTATATTCCGCCTCCTCTTATCGAGCAACTCCGCGAAGGCGGCAGCATGGCGATCCCCCTCGGCAACCGCCTCTCCCAACAACTCCATCTACTGCGGAAGGTCGAGGGCAAACTCCGTCGCCTGGCGACGATGCCGGTGCTGTTCGTGCCGATGACCGGCACAGCGGAGGAGGGCAACGTAATACGGGATGCGTGAGAGGGGGAACCGCTCAGGTGTTCCTCCCCCGAAAATGCCTGTCATGGTGCGTGGCACTCAGCCATCCGCCGAATGCCTCTCATTGCGAGCGCAGGAGATGGCTTCACTGCGCTCGCAATGAGAGGCAGAGAGATAGATACGCTCGCCATGGCATTTTCCTACGGCGTGGTGCATCAATGACTCATGGGCGATTTCCTCGAAAGTCGTCGTCCTCCTCGTCGTCGGTCGTCTTTTGAGGTTCGAGAACGAGGACGACGACGAGGACGATTCTCCTGCGGCGTGGTGTCCCCTGGGGGACAGGGATGATTCCTCTGAAAGAGGGGTTCGGCGGGGACCTCACCCTCCTGGATTGTTACGTTTCGTCTGTAGCCCAGGCATTTCCTTGACGCGAATGTTCCGAAACGACAGATCGGTCGTAGGGTCATGTCCCTGCAAACTGAGGACGCCGGGCTTGGCGCGGAAGCCCTGGCGGGCATTGTCGCTGGGCGGGCGGGTGTCGGTGAAATCGCTGACCTGATAGCCATTGACCCACACCGCGAAATGGTTGCCGTGTGCGACGATGGTTTTGGTGAACCACTCGCGGTCATTGGCGACGACCTTGCGCGCCGGCTGTCGTCCGTAAATCCCGCCTGTGCCGAAGTCGACGGGTTTCGTGCGGTCCTCGCCCTGCCACTGGTTGCGAATCTGACTTTCGTAGCCGCTCCAGAACCGCCCTGCCTCCCCCCGAAAGAACACGCCGCTGTTGAGGTGGGTGCCGTTGGCGATAACGTCTAACTGCAGCACGAAGTCGCCCCACGTCCGCTCCGTCTGCAAGTCGCCCGGACCGTTCTTGACGTTGAGAAAACCTTCCGGCGTGACGGAGTAAACCGACCGACCGCCGACCACCTTCCACCCCGTCAAGTCCTTGCCGTTGAAAATGCTCTCCAACCCCAGCGGCTGCAGTTTGATGTTGCGGAAGCGCACCGTGCCTTTGCCGTTGTATTGCAGGGCGATCGTGCCACGCTGATGTTGCGCGTCGCGCACGTCCACTGTCGTTATCCCGTCCACCATCACCTGAAGGCGGTCGCCCTCTGCCCGCATCTCGAACGCCGTCCACTTACCGACAGACTTCACTTTCCCTTTCGCCTTCGCCACGTTGTTGATGCTTCCCGTCGGCCACATTGGATGGGCGTCGTAAACGTTGACCTCGTAAGCGTTATGCGCCGTAATGTCACCCGACGTCGGGCAGCGCAAAAAGATGCCGCTGTTCGCTTGCTCGTCCACCCACACCTCTGCCTTCAAAAGGAAATCCGCGAACTCCGTCGTCGTGCTCAACATCCCCGCTCCGCCAGCAGAAGCGGAAATGACCCCATCCCTGACCTGCCACTGCGCCTCCCCGCGCGGCTGCCAGCCGAAATGCGTCTCGCCGTCGAAGAGCAGCACCCATCCCGCGCTGATTTCCTGCGGCGTCAGCGTGTTGGGCGGCGCCGCTGCTGCAGCAATGCCAGCGGCAAAAAGCAAGCCGACTACCGTGAACGTAAATCTGATGAAGTCGCGCATAAAACCCTCCCGATCAACGTTGAGATGACGACTTGCAGTATATCACAGATTTTGCAGGGAAGAGGTATGCATCATGCAGAATTTGCGATTGGTAGGGGCGGTGCGTCCCTGACCAGGAGCAGATTACAAATTTTGCGACATCTCCATAGGAAGACGCATGCCGACGGAGAATGAAAGCCTCGGTGGTTGTATGCTTGACCCCATCGTGCTAACCAAGTTGAAAGACATCGTCGGCGCGGAGAACGTGCTCACCAGCGACGATGAACGATTGAGTTACTCCTACGACGCGACGCCACAATTGGAGTTTCTGCCGGAGGCGGTGGTCGTGCCGTCCTCAACTGAGGACGTCGCCGCCATCCTGCGGCTGGCAAATGAGGAGGAGTTTCACGTCGTGCCGCGCGGGGCGGGGACGGGACTCAGCGGCGGCTCAGTGCCGGTGGAGAACTCCATTGTGCTGCTGATGAATCGCTTCAACCGCCTGATTGAAATTGACACCGCCAACCTGACGGCTCTGGTGGAGCCGGGCGTGGTCACGGCACAACTGCACCAAGCCGTCGAAGCCCAGGGGCTTTTCTATCCGCCCGACCCCGGCAGCATGAAAGTCAGCACCCTCGGCGGCAACGTCGCCGAGAACGCGGGCGGGCTGCGCGGGCTGAAATACGGGGTGACCAAAGATTACGTGATGGGGTTGGAGGTCGTGCTACCGACGGGGGACGTGCTGTGGACGGGCGGCAAGTGTGTGAAGGACGTGGCGGGTTACAACCTCAAGCAGGTGTTTGTCGGCTCGGAAGGGACATTGGGTGTGTTCACCAAAATCCTGCTCAAACTCATCCCCAAGCCGCCGGCGAAGAAAACGCTGGTCGCCTACTTCCGCACGCTTGCGGACGCGGGCGCGACGGTTTCCGCCATCATCGCCGCGCACATCATCCCCGCCACGATGGAGTTGCTGGACAACGTGACACTGCGCTGCGTCGAAGCCTACGCGAAGTTGGGATTGCAGACGGACATGGAAGCGATGCTGCTGGTCGAAGTGGACGGGCATCCCGCCGCGATTGCGGAAGAGGCGGAGCAGATCTTAAGCCTCTGCCAGCAGCAAGGCGCGGTGACGGTTTCGTTAGCGCAGGACACTCAGGAAGCCGACCGCTTGACGGCAGCGCGGCGGTCAGCGTTCGCCGCCCTCGCCCGCGCGCGACACGCCGCCATCCTCGAGGACGCCACCGTGCCACGCAGCGAGTTGGTGCCGATGCTGGAAGCCATTCAGCGCATCGCGCAGAAATACGATGTGCTTATCGGCACGTTCGGACACGCGGGCGACGGCAACCTGCACCCGACCGCGCTGATTGACCCACTGAACCACGCGGAACTCCATCGCGCCGAGCAAGCCTTTGAAGACATCTTCGACGCCGCGATTGCATTGGGCGGCACTATCACCGGCGAACACGGCGTCGGTTTGGCGAAACGCAAGTTCCTTCCCCGCCAGGTTAGCGCGCCCGGCATAGAGTTGATGAAAAAACTCCGCGCCGTCGTTGACCCCAAGGGGGTGTTGAACCCCGGCAAGGTCATCGAGGGGACGGTGCGCTGCGA
>JANWYM010000169.1 GCA_025055355.1 Abditibacteriales bacterium | reverse complement strand
CCCATTGAAGTCGCGTGCTTCGACCTCATGGGCAAGGCGACGGGGCGTCCCGTGTGCGATTTGCTGGGCGGCAGGTGCCGTGACCGCGTGCCGTTCTCGGCGTATCTGTTTTTCAAGTTCGCCAGCGACTACGATGACTGGGGCTTGGTGATGACCCCCGAAGCGATGCGGGAGGAGGCGAAGCGGTTCGTCAAGACCTGGGGCTTCAAAACGCTGAAGGTTAAGGGCGGCGTGCTACCCCCCGAGGAGGAAATCGCAACCATGAAGTTGCTGCGCCAAGAGTTCGGTCCCGCATACAAACTGCGCCTCGACCCGAACGCCATCTGGTCGGTGGAGACTTCAATTCGCGTTGGGAAGGCGCTGGAGGGGCTTTTGGAATACCTCGAGGACCCCACCTGGGGACAGGCTGGCATGGCGGAGGTCAAGCGCCACGTCAACGTGCCGCTGGCTACCAACATGTGCATCACGCGCTGGGAGCATGTGCCGCCAGCGATCAAGACGCCCTGCGTGGATTGTGTGCTGACCGACCCTCACTACTGGGGTGGACTCATTGCCACGACGCGCCTGGCGCACATCTGCCAGTGCGTGGGGTGGACGGTCTCGATGCACAGCAACAATCACTTGGGCGTTTCGCTCGCCGCCATGACGCACGTAGCCGCTGCGATCCCCAACCTCGACCACGCCTGCGACACGCATTATCCGTGGCAGGTGGAGGATGTCATCAAGGGAGAGCGAATCAAAATTGAAGATGGCAGCGTGGAAGTGCCAAGCGCCCCCGGTCTCGGCGTGGAAATTGACGAGGACAAGTTAGCCGCGCTGCATGAGAACTACCGCAAAGCCCAAATTGACCGGCGCGACGACGTCGCAGAAATGCGCAAGTATGACCCGACTTGGGAACCAAAGAGACCGCGATGGTGATGACGTTTCACCGCTGAGAACGCAGAGAGCGTAAAGGTCAACCTGGAATTTCCCCCGCGTCCTTTGCGTCCTCGGCGGTGAACGACAGACTTGATGGCGCAGGGGTCGCAGTATCAGTCATTCGGGCAGGAGTTTTATCCCTACGAGGCGATGAAAGCGATCCGGCTGGCGCAGCGGATTCACGACCGGCGCGCGCTGCGGGACCACATTGCGCAGTTACTGCCGCATCCTTCAGCGCAGACGCGGCGGCGTGTGGCGAACAAACTGATCCAGCGTTACGTGCCTTGCGCCAAAGGTGCGGTGCTGCCGTCGCCGTTTCTGGCGTTGATGAACCACATCCGCGATTACCCGACACAGATTGAACTGCTCTACTATGAACTAACGAAGACTGACCGCATCGTGGGGGCGATGGCGCGGCACATTTTTTACCCCTACTTCATTGAAGACCGCATTCCTGGCGGTTTCGAGGAGCAAGTGTTTCGCGTCCTCAACGCCAGCCAACTGTTCGTGCATCAGAAAATCATCACGCGGGATTTCGTCGAGGCGTTTGCGCGGCAGATGTGGAACTTTCGCAACGTGTCCACGCTGCGCCGCGCCCTGCGGATTCTGAGTCAGGCCGGCATCATTCGCAACGAGAGGTTACTGGAACTACGCTATCATCCCGTCGCTTACGGCATGAACCCGCACGACATCGGCTTGACCACGTTCGTTTACTGCCTCTACGATGAATTCCTCAACGTCCTTGGCAAGTCCGCGCCGACGGTGGCGGAGGTGCAACGCGCCCGTTTTGTGCGCACGTTTCTCCTGACGCCCCAGCAAGTCAACCATCTGCTGCAAACAGCGCGGCGGTATCGTTTCATCCACTGCCCCGCACCTCCCGCGACGAACGCCCACACTCACGCGGTTGTGCGCTTGCCCTTCCCGACCCTTGCCGACGGCGTCCGCGAGTTGACTGCGAAGGCGGTGTGAGATTCGAAAGTCACCGCAGTTCCAACCTCTCCCACGCGGAGGAGGGGCGTGAGACAAACGGCGTGTGACGGCTCTCCACTCTGACGCCTGCTGTCCTGGTGAGCACATGGATGTCACTGCGAGAAGCGGAGCGACGAACCAATCCCCTCCCTCGGCGATGGCTTCGCTGCGCTCGCCTTGATAGGCATCTTCAGTTGGGGGGCAAATAGGCAGCGTCTCTGCTTGCTCTGCCGATAACCCAAAGGGCACAGGGAAGAGTTTTTTTCCCTGTGCCCTGCATTTATGGTCCGCCCCTTGTCGTGGAATTCCACGACACAAAAACGGCACGTTTCCACGACGCACGACACCCCTCCCCTGCGGTATGCTTGAAGCAGAATGTCGGAATGGTCATTCTGAAATTCGCCGATTTAGCCAGAGGCTGCCATGCTGTATTCGCGCTTGTGTCAATACGGAATCTGGGCGATGGTGGAACTGAGCGAGGAACAAGGCGAGCCTCGTTCGGCGGAGAGCCTGGCGGCGGTGACGCACCTGCCTGCGCCGACGATGGCGAAAGTGTTGAGTGAACTGGTGCGAGCGAAATTGGTGACATCGCATCGCGGTCCCGGCGGCGGGTTCCGTCTGGCGAAGCCGCCAGAGGAGATTACGCTGGAGGAGATCGTACGAGCGATTGACCGAGGGGAAGTGCTGGAGGGCTGCTTGATGG
Organism: Abditibacteriales bacterium; assembly: GCA_025055355.1. GTDB lineage: Bacteria > Armatimonadota > Abditibacteriia > Abditibacteriales > JANWYM01 > JANWYM01. The sequence continues at coordinate 5,351 of JANWYM010000169.1, read as the reverse complement.
GGCTGCCGATGTGCGGCGATGTCACGGCTTGTCCTCTTCACAGCCGTTGGAAAGAAGTCAGGGAGGGCATCCGTCGGTTTTTGCAGACGACCACATTGGCAGATATTGTGACAGCGGCGCGGTTGCGTCGCAGCCCCAGCAGCCCCGTTGCATCATAGGCTCTGAACGGTTCACAGGTGGCACGGATGACAAGGCTCCGCCGTATCTGTGTCATCGGCGCCACCCGCGAACCCTGAGCAACATGCGGAGGAAAGTATGTTCAAGCGTGTTATGGTGCTTTTCATAGCGATGGCTGTCACGGCGAGTGTGGCGGTCTGGGCGCAGGGCGGCGGGAACGTGAAGGGAACGGTCAAGCACCGCTGGGTGGAGAAGTTTCCCATCGTGGTCTTCATTGACGAGGTTCCGGGCAAGAAGTTCGCCCCGCCCACCAAGCCCGCGTCCATGGACCAGCGGGGCAAGGTGTTCATCCCGCGCGTGCTGCCCGTGTTAGTGGGGACGAAGGTAGACTTCCTCAACAACGACCCCTTCGAGCACAACGTTTACTCGCCCGACCACGAGAAATACAACCTCGGCAACTGGAAGAAAGGCGAGGTGCGCAGTTACGTCTTCAAAAACCCCGGCGTTTACACGCAACTGTGCAAGATGCACCCGGAGATGATTGCCTATGTGGTGGTGCTGAAAACGCCTTACTTCGCCGTGACCGACAAGCAAGGGAACTTCACCATCAAAGGCGTCCCGCCGGGGACTTACAAACTCAAGGTCTGGGGCGAGCGGCTGAGACCGAACCAGTTGGAGAAGACCTTCGAGGTCAAGGTGGAAGCGGGGAAGGACGCGAACGTGACGATTGAGCCGTGAGTCAACGGACTTCGGTGGCGGATGCAGTGGGTTGTTTCCCTCCCCTCACCCGCTGCCGAACTCTGTCAACAGGGTGACGGGGCAGTGCTATTTGACCATTACCTCAATAATCATCTCCGTCATGAGGATGGCTTCTTGGTCGAGCCATTCTTTGGATTTCCAGCGCACGGCTGCTTCGTCGAAGAAGGGGCGGGCGGCGTTGATGTCGTGGGCAAAGACGCCGTAGATGAGGATGTCTTCCCGCTGGAGAAAACCCAAGCCCATCCAGGCACCCTGGATGGTGAAGACAGGTTTGTCGAACGCAGTCATTCCGCCAAACTGCCGCGACAGTTCAGTGATAATAGCGTCGAATTTCTCCAACTCTATGGGACGCCCATCGTTGTAGTTCTTCGGCAAGAAGATGTTATACCAAGCCCCATGCGTCGTCATGACCAACCCTTCCTCTCACCGGTTTGCTCGTTTGCGGTTCGAGTAGAGTTTAGGTTTCGGCAAGCGCACCTTGCGCGGATCCTTAACGGTGTATTTAACGCCCCGCTCATTCAGCAGCCTGATGTGAGCAGGGCTGAGGATGAAGATGCGATTGGGCAGTATGGTTACAGGACCCACTTCTATCAGTTCCCAGAACACTTTCTTGTGCTCCTCCCATTTCAAGTGAACCCAAGGCATTTGGCATCCCTCCATCCGCTAATTTGCTCGCTTACGGTTTATGCCCAACTTAGGCTTGGGCGGGCGCAGTTTGCGCAGGTCTTTGACGGTGTATTTGATGCCCTTCTCGTCCAGCAGCCTGATGTGAGCAGGACTCAGGATAAAGATGTAATTGGGCAGTCGTGTGTAAGGCCCCACATCTAACAGGTCCCAGAATACTTTCTCCAGCTCCTCTCGCTTCAGGTGAATTGTAGGCATCGGTCATTACTCCTAAACCCAGATGTTGTGGCTCACTCTGATTGTAGTACAAGAAAGTATTCGGAGCAAGTCGAGAAAGGAGGTCGTTGATGATGAGTGATTCTGAAAGCAAGTCAGCAATCAGTCGGCGGCAGTTTTTGGAGTGGGCGGCGTCGGCGGGGTTCGGCGCGCTGGCGGCGGGTCCGCTGGCGACGTGGAGCCTCGCGCAGCAGGGCGGCGAGATTGAGAACCCCTTGGCGAAGTATCCCGACCGCAACTGGGAAAAGGTGTATCGCGATGTGTTCCGCTATGATAGTTCCTTTGTGTTTCTGTGCGCGCCCAACGACACGCACAACTGTCTGCTGCGCGCCTACGTGAAGAACGGTGTGATTGCGCGCATTGGACCGACCTACGGTTACGGCGAGGCGACGGACGCCTACGGCAATCGCGCCTCCCACCGCTGGGACCCGCGCTGCTGTCAGAAGGGGCTGGGGTTGGTGCGCAGGTTCTACGGCGACCGCCGTGTCCGCTACCCGATGGTGCGCAAGGGGTTTAAGGAGTGGGTGGACAAGGGTTTCCCCCGCGACCCACAGACGGGCCAGCCGCCCGTTGAGTTGTTCCAACGCGGCTGGGACGGGTTCGTGCGGGTGTCGTGGGAGGAGGCGTTTGCGTATGCGGCGAAGGCGATGGAGAACATCGTCCGCACTTACAGCGGCGAGGCGGGGGCAGCGCGGCTGCGGGCGCAGGGCTACGACGAGAGCATGATTGCCGCCATGGAGGGCGCGGGCACGCGCACCTGCAAGTTTCGCGGCGGGATGCCGCTGCTGGGCACCACGCGCATTTACGGTCTCTACCGCTTCGCCAACAGCCTCGCGCTGCTGGACGCCAAAGTGCGCGGCGTGACGCCCGACAAAGCACTGGGCGGGCGCGGCTGGGACAACTACTCTTGGCACACCGACCTGCCCCCCGGACACCCGATGGTCACAGGACAGCAAACGGTGGAGTTCGACCTGTTCGGCGTGGAGAACGCCAACATGGTGGTCGTGTGGGGCATGAACTGGATTTCGACCAAAATGCCCGACGGTCACTGGTTGAGTGAGGCCCGGATGCGCGGCACGAAGGTCGTCGTCATCGCCTGCGAGTATTCTTCGACGACTGCCAAAGCCGACGCAGCGCTCATCGTCCGCCCCGGCACAATGTCCGCGCTCGCCTTGGGCTTCGCCAACGTCATCGTGCAGGAGAAACTTTATGACGAGGATTACGTCATCAACCGCACCGACCTCCCGCTGCTCGTCCGCCTGGACAACCTCAAACTTCTGCGCGCCGCTGACGTTCAGCCGAATTACCAGTTGGCGGAACTCAAAAACTATACCGTCGTGATGAAGCCTGAAGACATGCCGCCGCCGGGCAGGCAGGGCGCCCAGCACATTCCCACCGCGCTGCGCGAGGAGTGGGGTGACTTCGTGATGTGGGACGAGCAGGCTGGAAGCCCGCGCTACGTCACCCGCGACCAGGTGGGCAACCACTTCAAGTCCACCGGCATTAAGCCTGCCTTGTTCGGCGAGTTTGAGGTGACGCTCAAGGACGGCAGCAAGGTCAAGGTCGCCCCGGTCTTCGAGTTGACGCACCGCTACCTCGCCGACAACTTCAGCCCCGCAGCCGTCGAGGAGATGACCTGGGCGCCGAAGGAAGCCGTAGTGTCCTTAGCCCGTGAATTCGCTGCCAACAACGGCAAGGTGCTGTTCGCGGTGGGCATGGGACCGAACCAGTTCTTCAACAACGACAACAAAGACCGCGCCCTCTTCCTGCTTGCCGCGCTGACGGGGAACGTCGGCAAGATCGCAGGCAACGTCGGCTCCTACGCGGGCAACTACCGTGTCGCCTTGTTCAACGGCTTGCCCCAATACGTGCTGGAGAACCCCTTCGACATTGAACTCGACCCGGCGAAACCCGCGCGCTCCAAACTTTACTTGAAGTTTGAATCGGCGCACTGGTTCAACTACGGCGACCGCCCGCTCAAAGCCGGTCACCAGAACCTCACGGGCAAAACGCAAATGCCCACGCCGACCAAAGTCGCGTGGTGGGCGAACTCCAACTCCATTCTGGGCAACACTAAGTGGCACTACGACGTGGTCAACAACACCCTGCCCAAGGTCGAACTCCTCTGCGTCAGTGAGTGGTGGTGGAGCGCGACCTGCGAGTATGCTGACATCGTGTTCGCGGTGGACTCGTGGGCGGAGTTGAAGTTCCCCGACATGACCGCCTCAGTGACCAACCCGTTCCTGCAAATCTTCCCCCGCACGCCGCTGCCACGCATTCTGGACACCCGCTCGGACATCGAGGTCACGGCGGGCGTCGCCCAAGCGTTGGCGCAACTCACGGGCGAGTCGCGGTTCGTGGACTACTGGAAGTTCGTGCACGACGGGCAGGTGGAAGTCTATCTGCAGCGCATCCTTAACGCCTCCACCTCCACGAAGGGCTATCGCATTGAGGAGTTAGTCGCGCAGGCGGAGAGAGGCGTGCCATCGCTGATGATGATGCGCACCTACCCCAAAGCCGTCGGCTGGGAGCAGGTCGAAGAGAGCAAGCCGTGGTATACCAAAACCGGGCGGCTGGAGTTCTATCGCGACGAGGACGAGTTCATCGCCAGCGGCGAGAACCTCGTCGTGCACCGTGAGCCGATTGACTCTACCTTCTACGAGCCGAACGTCATCGTCGCCAAACCGCACCCCGCGATTCGCCCGCAAAGCCCCGCTGAGTATGGCTTGAGCGTCAACGACCTCTCGCCAGAGACGCGGCAGGTGCGACATGTCGTTAAGAGTTGGGAGGAGGTCAAACGCACGCAGCACCCGCTCCAGAAGGACGGCTTCGGTTTCATCTTCCACACGCCCAAGTATCGGCACGGGGCGCACACGACGCCGGTGGATACGGACGTGGTGGCGGTGCTGTTCGGTCCGTTCGGCGACCCGTATCGGCGCGATGAGCGGATGCCGTTCGTGACGGAAGGTTACGTGGACATCAACCCCGCCGATGCGAGGGCGTTGGGGATTGAAGACGGTGATTACGTGTGGATTGACGCTGACCCCAGCGACCGCCCGTATCGCGGCTGGAAGCCGAGTGATCAAGCCTACAAAGTCGCGCGCTTGCTCTGCCGCGCCCGTTACTACAACGGCACGCCGCGCGGGGTGACGCGCATGTGGTTCAACATGTATGGCGCGACGCCGGGCACCGTGAAAGGGCAACAAACCCGCCCCGACAAGTTGGCGAAGAACCCAGAAACGAACTACCAGTCCATGTTCCGCAGCGGCTCGCACCAGAGCGGCACGCGGGCGTGGATCAAGCCGACGCTCGTTACCGACTCGCTGGCGCGTAAGGGCATCTTCGGGCAAGTCATCGGCAAAGGGTTCGAGCCAGACACCCACTGCCCCACCGGTGCACCGCGCGAGGCGTTCGTGAAGATTACCAAAGCCGAGCCAGGCGGCATCGGCGGCAAAGGCGTTTGGCGTCCCGTTGCCCAAGGGCTGCGCCCGATGCGCGAGTCCGAGGAGATGAAGAAGTATCTGGAAGGGGCGTTTGTGGAGTAAGGGGAAGTAAGGGGGAAGTAGGGGGAAGTA
>JANWYM010000168.1 GCA_025055355.1 Abditibacteriales bacterium | reverse complement strand
CCGGTCGCCAGGCAGAGCCCTTTCAACCAGACTCGCAAGGGCAGGGCGGGGTGCTGGAGGAAGACCTGCCGCGTGGCATGGCGCCGGTCCACGCGAATTTCCACGCGCGTCAAGGTCCTCGCTACCTTGACCGCCTCGTCTAACGTCATCACGCGCCCGCTGATCGCTCGCATGGTGCGTCCGTCCAGAAGGGACATCGCCTCCTCTGTTGTTGCGCCGTCCGTCTGATTGAGCCAGGAGGGCGGAAGAGGGTCGGGCAGTTGACCGGCGGGGAGCCGCTCGTTACGCGCGGATGCTAAAGGACGCTCCAGGAGGGGCGGTCTGACCACTGTTGCCACCCCCGAGAGGTTCGGTGATCCCAGGAACGTGCACGAGAACGGGGGATTGGTCAGCGGGGTGAGACTCAGATATCCGAACGATGGACGCACGATGGCTCGGGGAAAGACGACGATGAAGAACACGATGCGTTGGGCTTTCTGGAGATCCGCTTTAATTTCTTTCTGTTCATTGGGATAATCCAACAAGCAAAGACGAAGCAAGAGTTCTCGGCACTCCGGCGCAACTTGGTCGAACCATATCCCCTCTCCTGCCAGCACAGCCTCCCGCATCTCCCATGGCAGAAGACGGAGGGCACGATGCAAAAGACGCACTTTTTCAGGATGGTCTGTCACGTTGTCCATGGACTGGGGAGGCAGGGAATACCACAGCAGACAACCGTCGGTCACCCAGTAATACCCAGGGAGTTTGCGGGACAATTCTGCTAATAGGTCCCGCGCATTACGCGCCGAGGCTGTGATCGCAGGGGGAAGCGCAGTGCCTTCCCCAGGCAGACTGGCGATTACGCTGGTAAGCCCCAATCGTTGGGAACACTGAACGAGGATGTCCGGCAGAGAAGCAGCGCTCCCCCTTTCAGATAAAACAATCAGTATCAACACATTCAATATAAGCCGCAAGGGGCTGCCTACCCTCCGCATAGTCTCTACCTCCGGGGTCTCCGCCGTGAGTCCGCTCAACAACACGAACCTACTGCGGGCAACCCATCCTTTGTGTCAGGCTGTGTCGAGAGGAGCAGCGCCAAATATCGCTGATGTCTTGGTCTGCAACCGCATACAATGAAAACCCCGCACTTCTTCTTCGAGAAGCACTCGAGGACGCCATTGGGAGCGTTTCGCCCTCCCGAGCCTCGTCAATAGGCCTTCTCTTCAGACAATTTTAAGGCAGGCTGAATTCCGCAGGCCAAAGCGATAATAAGATGCTCTGATTGATTTCGTATAAGGTCTTAGGCAGATCGTCTCTATCTTTCAGGTCGGGATCCTGCTCACGCATGCGGGTGATGAAGTCGCTCGGTTGATACAGCACCACCATAATCGTGTGGAGGGGTTCCAGGATCATCTCTACTTCTTCCCTTCCTGATAAGAGGTCCGATTGAGTGAGCAGGGAGGAGGCAGTTGCTCCATAGTAGCGGTAGTATTTTTCAGCCGTCTGATACCTTCCCAGCAGGTAACCGTAGGCGGAACGACTGACGGTATCATTCCAGTTTCGGGTCACCCACCATGCGTTCTCGACAAAGGCTCTTTCAGGAGGGCTGAGAGAAGAAAGCTGCATTCGCTTGCGTTGAAGATAACTCTCTATTGGAAAGCCAATCCCGGGGTAATGAACACCCTCGTCAACCCAGGTGAGCAAGGGCAGTGATAACAGGTGCAACTCCCATCCCTCTAAGGAACGCTGTTGTGTCAAAGGCACGAAGCCTTGTGTCAGAAAAGTGATCTCCCCCACACGCCTACTTTGGAGACCGTAGCACTTTCGGCAGAGGTTGAGGAGCACATCAACCGGATATGTCCCTTTTGAGAGGAGTATTCTCACTGAGGCGATCTGCCGGTCAACCCATAATTCGACATTCGTCTTACCTCGCACCCGTTCTGCTAACTCCTTGAGCGTGTAGGCTCTTCCCTCTTGGAGGGTAATGCGCTTACTCTGCTCAACGTCTAAGCGGGGAGTGGGAGACTTTTGTGAGAGTGGAGTTGCCGCTGTTGGATCAGGTAAGTCATACCCTCTCATCGTTTCAGGCAGCAGATTCTCCAGCCCCCAAGGTGATATCTTGCCGGTCTGGTCGTCAAGCGTTACAAAGTGCCACCGGTCGTAGAACTCAGCCTTCCAAAGAGGCCACATGAAGTTTATGCAGGGTTGTTCGATTCCATCTAAAAGCATGCGGATTCCCGGCCAGAGAACAATCCTTATCCCTAACAGATCTCCCTCCTTTCTCTCTTTCATTAGTTGTTCAATAGGCTTATAATCACGACCGTATCGCTCTTCAAAAGATTTCTTCAGCAAAGAGAGTTGATCCTCCATGAGTGAGGACAGAGGGAGGACCCCGCCCCCCTTCAGCGCATCCCGTTGTTGGAGGCTAAGGCTTTTAAGGAACTCCAAAGTGGAGTGGTATTTCCGTGTGTAACCTTCTAATTCCTCTCCTGTTGGCTCTCGCAGCCAGCCGGGCACGAGAGCCAACACGTCTCCTATCTGAACCCATCGTCCGCGGCTGGCTGCAGCTAATGCTTTTGCGATGTTAGCTTCTTTCTCAATCGAAGTAATCAGTGTGTCTCGCATACGTGGATGGTCCGCCGGAATGGCATAAAGCATCTTTTGGTTGTTCAACCAACGAAGGGTGAGAGGTATCCACGCATCTGCATTCTCCTGTCTCTCGCTTGGGTGCGTACTCGTCTTGGAGACGCCCAGCATTAAGCCTACAAGGATGAAAACTCGACACACCGCCCGTCGCACGATTGCGCCCTCCTCTGCCTCCGACAAGCGCTCCCTCGCCAACTGTATTGTGGGAGAGGGAGCACATCGGACCATAGGGGCATCAGCCCAACGCCCAAGCACTATTGACAGTTGGCGACTTGAGGCGAGCCCCAGCTACAAGAGTCAAAAGTCAGGGTGTAATTAAGAAGGCACTCCTGTCCATTACCGCCACAATTGGTTGTAGGCGCCCACCACCCAAACCCACTCGCGCACCACCGGCGCGTGACATTGACCTTCACTCTCCTTTTGCAGGGCACTGAGTATTGCGGAGAGGTGCACCTCCTTGCCGTCCCACTGGTAGAGCCTATGACACATGCAGTCCCTGAACATGTAAGGGTGATCTGCCGTGCAGTGGTATGAGTAATCGTGAACGTGCATCCTGTCTGTCCAGGAGATACACAACAGCAGCACGCGGTGGTTTCTAACTTCGTGCTTTCGTAGCACCAAGTCCATGCCCACGCGTTGTTTGATGACAAGGCGAGAAGCCCCGTGAGCAATAGGCTTGGGAACAGGAATCTGCCCCTCGCCGTCAACGAAGAATGTCTATTTCGTTGCCTTTGACATTAACTCCTTTATGTGACAAAGTTCTCCCGGAAATCCCTGCACCTCGTTGTTTTGCGCATAGCGGTCAGTAGAGACGCCTCAACTGACTTAACAGCTTTCTGGTTTTCCGAGAGGACTTTATAGAGCGTTTACCAATGCCGAATCTTCTTCACATCCCGCTTGTAGTCAAAATCGTCATCGTTCTCCTTGTCGTGACACTTCTTACAAAACGCCTGTCCAGGATTGCGTGTGATGCTCTGCTTCGTCTCCGTCAGGCTGTGTATCACCTCGTCCCCATGACAGGTTGAACACGAGACCCCTCGTTAGCGGTCGTGTGCTCTTATGAAGACTGAGCGGGTTGCCGTCAAGACCTGCGAACCAGCAGGCAAGGCACGCAGCGCCTGGGCGATTTCTCGTTCTCGCCCTCCTGCCGGACCACCCAGAGGATCTGGAACTTTCGAAAGACTTGTCCCCTCCAACAGATGGAGCACCCATTCTGTGTCCGCAGGTTGTAAGCAGACAATCCCCAAGGAGAAGCCGGGCTCGTAATCTACAGACCATCGCTCTGGGGGGATGCCTGTCGGGATCTCCGGCAATGTCACATTAGCAGTCGCAGGGCCCCTTACCTGCGGTCGGAAACGCATGGTCTTTCTCTGCTCCTCCTCCCTTCGAACGAACCCTTGAATAAACTCCGACTGCAGTTTCGGCAAATCTATTAACGGTCTTCGCCAGGGACGCTCCAGGTCTTCGCCCCTAAACGGAACCTGAGGGTGCGTCTCAAGAAACCATTCGACTAACGGTTGAAAGTCCTTTCTCATCTTGTCAAACGCCACCTTCCACCGTCGGTCGAAGTCCATCTTTTCTGGTGCGGTTAAAGGTTCCTCCCGAAGATCTCGAATATAGGTCAGGTATACAATCTTTCCAACTCGACGCTGGCGTAACCCCGTTGCCTTTGTCACTGCATTGAGGAACTCACGGGGCGACATACTCGAAGATATAACCAAGAATAAAGAAGGTTGAGTCTGCTCTCTTCGATCAACGTAGACCTCCACGCCTGTCTGTTTCCGCACCTGTTCGCAGACCTCTCGCATCGTCAACACGCCAGGCTTGGGGAACCGCACGCCGCTCTGTGAGGCTACCTGCGGGGGCGTCGCCCCTTGGATAATGAGACCCATCACAAAGCCTAACCACAGAATAGCGAATCTCGCAATCCTCATCTTCGTCCTCCTCGAGCGTGAATAGGCATGAGACTATGGCGACCGGGCAATTGGGCGTTGCAAAATGTGTTGTCAAACCAAGTCGTCATCCTGAGGAACAAAGCCTTTTGATGACCTTCCTCAACCCATATGACGGCCAGCCGCGGATCGAATTCCAGAGAGAGCGCAAAGTCGCAGTCGCCGAATGCACTGTCTCGCCACGGTTGTTGCCTGGATACCTGCGCGAAGACCTGCATCACTTGGCTGCGCGTTGAAGGGGACAGTTCAGAAAGTCGTATCTGTTCTCGCCTGAGCAAGCGCTGTCTCTCATCTGGTCTAAGCGCCTCGACGGCTTGCAATATACCCTCGGCGAGGCTGGCTCTGTATCCCTCTATCGTCTGCGCCTCCAAACCCGCCGCATAAGCGGGAAGAGCGCGCTGTTTCTGGCTCAGGACGATACAGTTATCTATGACTGTCCATTCAGTCCCTGTGGCCTCCGCAATGTCGTCCAGAACAGCGCGGAGACGGCGCCCCTGCTGGACAGAGATCGTCCTGTCGGCATCCTTCGCGCTCAATGCTCCCACAACATTTAGACCGGACTGTTTGCTGATGAGTCCCAGAAGCAGGCTAACGGTTCCAGTGAGGTGCTGAAACAGCAGAGGACGATCCAGCGACTGAGGTAATGCCCCCCTGTCCGCCAACGCATACGACCAGACAACAAGGTAACTCGCCCCTATACCCAAAGTCAGGAGGGCGATTGCCTGTATCATCCGTTTGGATGTCTCAATAGATATACGCGGGCGTAAACGGAGCGACATATATACCTCCTACCGTATGCTGCCTCCATCGTCTGTCACTCCGCCGGTTGCGAAAGCCGCTGTTGGGGGCTTCCGACTTCCGGCAGAGTGACATCTTACCTCAGTGTCCTCATGCGAGCCAATGGGAGTTTGCACTGGCGATGGTGCCACCACTACCCTCCTTCACCACCAATCGTGATCCTGCAGTTAGTCAATCTCACCTCGGCATTGATCAGGACATCACATTCCGCCTTGGACACTTGTTGACCCTGATCATTATATCGTGTGCACGTATCATGGGCTGTCCGAACCGCTGTGAATGTCCAATCGTAAGTGAATGTGAATCGCTGACCCTTATTGCAATTTACTGAGGCGCTGCACGATCCGCTCGCTTGCCCCTTAATACATCGGCAACACTCGTTGCATGGTGTTTCGTTACAACCCCTGTCGTACTCCCTTGTCACGGTCTGGGTAACCGTGATCCGGCAGTCTGATGGACATGTGCCGCTTACACTTCCGTTCCCAGAGTCTGCAACAAGTTGAGGAGGATTGAAACTCACCGACGTTCTGGTGCATGTATCTGCGCAAGCAAAGACACCGATAGCCAGCACCAAAAGCCCGATGATTAGACACCCCGCTATCATCTTTCCGTTTGTCATCTTCACCTCTCCTTTCATGGCAGTGATAGTATCATTGCGAGACAGTCTGTCTCGCAAACCTTCTGCCTCCTTTACCAATGCCGAATCTTCTTCACATCCCGCTTGTAGTCAAAATCGTCATCGTTCTCCTTGTCGTGACACTTCTTACAAAACGCCTGTCCAGGATTGCGTGTGATGCTCTGCTTCGTCTCCGTCAGGCTGTGGATCACCCCGTCCCCGTGACAGGTTGAACACGAGACCCCGTCCGTGAGAGGGGAGAGTTCAGGGCTCAGGGTGGAGGGCGGTTCTAAGCCCTCTCCCCGCGTCCCTAAACCCTTCGGCACCCTCCCCGTCCGCCGATAGTGCTCGGAGTGACACCGCAAACACTCCCTCACCACTCGCCGATTCTCCACCAGCGTCCGCAGGGCATGGGCGTGCCGCAACTTCTTCCACATCTCGTAGGCTTTCGCGTGGCACTCCCCGCACTGCTCAGCCGTCGCATACGCCGCGTTCACGTCCACGTTGTTGTGTGCCTCTTCCTCACTTGCGTGCAGCAGCGCCTCCGCTTCCTCCTCAAAATACTTCCCCACTAAACCCGCCACCTGCGGCTCGTCGGGGATGTCCTTGCCCAACGGGATGAGACGCCACCGCAGCCGCCCAGAAGACGCAAACTCGATGTCCACTCGCCCTACGTGCTGCCCTTTGGTGGAGATGGGCACTATCCACGTCCCCCCAATCACCTCCGGCTGCGTCAGCCCCTCCGCGCTCGCGTTGCCAATGATCAGGTCTATCAGCGGCGGCGACGACCCTGTTTGTGCCCGACGCGCCATCAAGCGGTCGCGCTGCATCCCCAACTGACTGAGCGCGACCACCACCTCGGCTTCCCTTCGCAGGCGGCTCAGAAGCGGGACGAGAGAGGCGTCCTCTCCGCCTGCTGGCTCTCCCCCAGGCGCCAGCCCCACGACCCCCACCTTGCGCCCCCCGACTTCGATGAGCAGCCACTCTTTCACCCACCCCGGCACCCCCGCCGAACGTCCCCCACTCACCACCAACGGCAGCCCCGCCGCCTGCGCACTGTCGAAAAACTCCTTGCCCCGTCTGAGGTCCATCGCCCCCACCGTCACGGCGTGGTAGCCCATCCGCCCCATCGCCCGCACGATGACCTCCCCCCGTCGCGGGTCGTCCGCCTGGTTGCCGCTGTCCAGCAGCAGCACGTGCGGCGTCTCCTCTCGCACCCGCTGAATCAGCGTCGCCCGCCGCGCCAGTCCCCCCAGCCCACTCTGCCGACACCCGCACACCTCCAAAAAGTTCTGCGTCTCGCCGGTGTAGAGCAACACGAGGTGGTCGGCGCGGTCAGCCCGGCTGCCCCCCTGCCCGCTTGACATGAGGAGACAGAAGGCGACCCCCCAACCCATCAGACATAACCTTGTGGCTCGCATGGCTTGTGCTCCTTCCTGATAACCGTCTCGATACCCTCTCCCCGCCCGCGACTACCCCGGCCCTGGCGGGAAAGTAGCATAGGGGAGGCACGCCGCGTGGGTGATGTCCGCGAAGGCGACCCCGCCCCAGTGCCGCACGGTCTGGCGAGCGAGGCGGTCTATGCCCCGCCATTCCTCCATCCGCGCAATGACCTTGTTGACGACCTCATCCAACGTCAACGTGCCGAACAGCGTCAGCACGGCCGCCTGCGCCGACCGCCGCATGAAGTCGCGGCGGGACACCTCTGCCGACGCGACGGCAGGGGTCTGCGACCTTCCTCTTCGCTGGCGCTTTGCCATGTTGCTCACCTCCTTTTCCTGTTGCAGGTCATCAGGTCACTCGAGCGTGTAGCTGACCCAGGAGAAAGGGCGGTATTTTATCTCTCTGGCGTCATGGGGACCCTCCAGTCGGTAAGTCTGAATTCCCACATCGTAGGCGGGCTTTAGAAGCACAATGACCTCTGACAATCTGGACAGGTCCTCGTTGGGT
>JANWYM010000167.1 GCA_025055355.1 Abditibacteriales bacterium | reverse complement strand
CTATCATTCGTTGGGGCACGACGGCGGAGCAGGAAACGTTGACCGGCACGCTGGCGGACATTGTGGCGAAATCACAGCAGCGGCAACTCACGCCGCCCGCGCTCCTCGTCGTCGGCGAGGTCGTGCGGTTGCGCGAGAAACTGCGCTGGTTCGATGTGAAGCCGCTGTTCGGCAAACGCATCGTCGTCACCCGCGCCCGCGAGCAAGCCGGCGAGTTCGTGGCGAAGTTGGAGGCGCTGGGCGCGGAGGTGATTCAGTGTCCTGTCATCAAAATCGCTGAACTGGAAAGTTACAGCGCGCTCGACATGGCGATTTCCTACCTCAGGGAATACCACTGGCTCATCTTCACCAGCGTCAATGGCGTGGACGCTTTCTTCAAGCGGCTGAACTTGCAGGGCAAGGATGTGACCGCCCTGGTGGAAAAGCAAGTCTGTGCCATCGGTCCCGCGACGGCGCAACGGTTGCGGGAACTCGGCGTTTACGTTGACTTCGTGCCAGAGCGGTTTGTCGCCGAGTCCGTCGCTGAAGGGCTGAAACTGTTCGGGATCGAAGGCAAACGCGTGCTGCTGCCGCGCGCTCTTGAAGCCCGTGAAACCCTCCCGCAGATGCTCGAGGAGATGGGCGCGCGCGTGGACGTCGTTCCCGCCTATCGCACCGTCCTGGACGACAGCCACGCGGAACTGATACGGGAGCAACTTCTCTCTGGCAACGTGGACTTCATTACCTTCACCAGCAGTTCAACGGTGAGGAACTTCGTTTACCTCGTCGGGCGAGAGATTCTGGAGCAAACCCGTGGTACATTCAAAATCGCCAGCATCGGACCGATTACCTCCCAAACCGCGCGCGCGTTGGGGCTGACGGTGGACGTGGAGGCGCGAGAGTTTACGGTGGACGGACTGGTGGAGGCGATGGTCAGTGAGCAGTGACCAGTAACCAGTAGCCAGTCCAAGAGCGACATGGTTGAGTGCAGAGACCATTTCGCGCAATCGGAATTACGGTTCAGGGGTGTCTCCCTCCAAAAGTGGGAGACTTCCACTACAACTGCGCAATTCTAATGCAGTCATTGTCATTCACTGGGGACTGCTCACTGTTCACTGGTCATCTGATGGCGTTGACGAACGCTTCAATGCCTTCCTGGGCTTCGCTCAGCTTGGTGAGGACCTGTTCCCAGTCCTGTGCCTGCAAGCGCAGCGTTTCAAGAAGCGTGGGGAGCAGGTCTGGGGGGAGAGGGTGTGAGAAGGCACCGGGGAAGGCAGTGTGCGCCGCGTGGTTGGATAGCGCGATGACAGCGCAGAAGGTGGTCTCTTCCTGGGCAGCGGCAGGGTCGTGGTGGTGGGCGATCGCTGCGACGTAGCGACGCGGCAGCGCCCAGCGCTCCGCCACGACTGCCCCGGCTTCGGGGTGGGTGAAGTGGAGCAGTGACTGTTCTGCCTCCAGGCTGCTCAGGGGGGATTCTTCCCGTTGTTGAAGTTCAAGGACATTCTGATAGGTGTTTTCGGCTTGCAAGACAAAGATCAACTTGCCGACGTCGTGCAGGATGCCCGCCGTGAACGCCTCGTCCGCAGGACATTGAACTTTTTGCGCGATGAACCGCGCGGCGGTGCCAGTGGCGATGGAATGTTTCCAGAAATCGTAGAGGTTGAGTTTCTTGGCGCGGAAGGCGTCAAAGGCGGCAATGCCTAAAATCATGCTCTGCACGTTGTTAAAGCCCAAGATGGCGATGGCGTGCGCGATGGTTGTAATGCGACGTGGAAAGCCGTAAAATGCCGAGTTGGCGACGCGTAGAATCTTCGCCGAGATGGCTTGGTCGTTGACGACGACCTTTTCCACATCGTGCGCGGAACTCGTCGGACGCCGCATGACCTCGAACACCTGCGTCACGATGGTCGGCAGCGTCGGCACGTCGTGCAAGTTGATGGGGTGAAATCTTGCGTTGGGTGGCGCCATAATTATTACCTTCGTCAATAAGCGATTCCTTCAACTGAACTTTTGCGCTTTGCCCTCTCCTCCCAAGGCGTCTGTCATTGCGAGCGGAGCGAAGCAATCCCCTGCGGAGGAGACAACTGCCGCGTGGGGGATTGCTTCGCTTCGCTCGTAATGACGTTTGCCTGCAACGGAAAGGGAGAGAAGCGCGCAACGCAAAAGTTTAGCCTTAAACTGGTTATCGGCTGTGACAGGGGGATGATTTATGGTCAATGGTCAAGGGTTCATGCCATGAACTCCACAAATCGCCGCCGTTGAACACCAACCATCAAACATGAACCCTTGACCATTGCCCATTCATCCGTTGGGGTGATGGCCATGCCCTTTCCTCAAACGCGTCTGCGGCGTCTGCGGCGCACAGAGAACTTGCGGCGCCTGGTGCGCGAGACGCACCTGTGCGTGGACGACCTCATTTATCCGATGTTTGTCATTCACGGGCGGAACAAAAAAGAAGAGATTCCTTCCATGCCCGGTCAGTTTCGCTGGTCGGTGGACCTGCTGCCGCAAGCAGTGACAGAGGTCGCACAACTGGGGATTCCTGCCGTGCTGCTGTTCGGCATCCCGGAGAAGAAGGATGAGGAAGCGTCGGGCGCTTACGATGAGAACGGCATCGTGCAACTGGCGGTGCGTGCCATCAAAAGAGAGGTGCCAGAACTGATCGTCATCACGGACGTGTGCTTGTGCGAATACACCTCGCACGGGCATTGCGGCGTGTTGAGCAAGGGCAGCAAGGAGACGCGCAAGCGCGCTGGGTTCCGCAGCGACGCAACCTTCCCATCTCCCCCTTCTGCAGGGGGAGAGCAAGAGGGGATTGTCGAGGTGCTGAACGACCCCACGTTGGAACTGCTGATGAAAACCGCCGTGTCGCACGCCGAAGCGGGCGCGGACATGGTTGCGCCGTCGGACATGATGGACGGGCGCGTCGCTGCCATTCGTCGCGCCCTGGACGCGAAGAACTTTGAACATGTGCCGATCATGTCCTATGCCGCGAAGATGGCGTCAGCGTTCTACGGACCGTTCCGCGAAGCCGCCGAAAGCACGCCGCAGTTCGGCGACCGGCGCGGCTACCAGATGGATTACGCCAACCGCCGCGAGGCACTGCGCGAGGTGCAACTGGACATCGAGGAAGGTGCGGACATCGTGATGGTCAAACCCGCCTTGGCTTACCTGGACCTCATCCGCGATGTGCGCGAGACCTTCAAGCACCCCGTCGCCGCCTACAACGTCAGCGGCGAATACGCCCTCGTCAAAGCCGCTGCGCAAAACGGCTGGATTGACGAATCGCGCATCGTCCTTGAAATCCTCACCGCCATCAAGCGCGCAGGGGCGGATTTGATTCTGACCTATTGGGCTAAGGATGTAGCGCGAAGGTTAAAATAGGGCAGACTCGCCGTCCCTGCCCTATCGGAGCCAGCGCAACGGGGCAGGGGAGCAGGGGTAGATGCAAAGAGGAGAAATCTGGTGGGCAGACTTACCTGCTCCTTTGGGGCATGGCTTCGCTGCGCTCGCCACCCGCGCGGCGCTGTTGTTGGTCAAGCACGGAACGTTCGCAGACGGTAGGGCGGTCAAGGACGTGGTGCAAACGGTGGCGTTTCCGGGGCTGGGCACAGGCGTCGGGCGCGTGCCGCCAGAGGTTTGCGCGCCACAGATGCGCGCTGCGATCGAGGATGTGTTGCTGGACCGATACGAATTTCCCGTCTCGTGGATGGACGCGCAGCGGCGCCATCAACGGCTTTGCGCGGAGCAGGTGCGAGACCTGCAATTTGAATAGACTCTTATTGTCAAGGAGGCGGTGCGTATGACGCGGCGCAAAATCATCATCTCCATTGTGGCGGTGGCGTGTGGGGGGATTGTCTTTGCTCTCTATCACTTCATCAGCGAACCGTTTCGCCTGCTGCGACGCGAGGTGGCGCTGATTCGGCAGGACGGCGACCCCGCTGAGTGGAGCGAGATCCTCGCCGCGCTGCCCACAGTCCGCGACAACGCTGCCCCGATTTATCAGCAGGCGTTCGCCCTGCTGGACGAAGGCACGCCCGCCGAGAAGGACGCCTTCTCCCATTTCATGAGACTCAATCCGCAGGACCACTTGAAGGCGGACCTCCAAGCCGTGCGTCGCCTGTTGGCAAAGAACCGAAAGGCCTTGGCGCTGGTGCGGCAAGCCGCGCAGAAGCCGGCGGTGCAATTCGACGTGGACTGGAGCGACCCGCTCAAGGCGCAACTACCGCACTACGCCCCCCTGCGCTACTGCGTGCGCCTGCTCCGCGCGGAGGGGCGATTGCAGAAGGAAGCAGGCGATGTGGAAGGTGGCATTGCTACCATGCGCAGTGCCCTACGCATAGCGAAGCAGATAGAATCGGAGCATCCCCAGCAGGTCATCGGCATGCTGGTGCGCTGCGCGCTCTCCGCGATTGCGCTGCAAGGGTTTCAAGAGATTCTCACGGACGCTGACGCCAGTCCCCAGACCTACCGCGCTCTGCTTCAAGACCTCAACGGGCATGACATCAAACCGACCCTCATACAGGCGTTCCGTACCGATCGGTGCACGACGCGGTTTGCCTTCGACCTCATGCGCAGTGGTCAAGCCGCAGAATACGCATCGTCCTCAGGCGACCGTGCCCCCCGCCCCCGGTCTTTAGCCTTCAACCCTCCTGCGCTCTGGTGGTTAGCGCATGAAGAGACGTTCTGCCTGCGCCTGTGGCGGCGGCTGATTCAGATGTCCCGGCAACCCGGCTACGACTGGCAAGCCTTCACGGTGGTGGAGCGCGAGGCGCATCAACGGTTTGCTTTCTTCGCACTCTCGCGGCAACTCATGCCTACTTTCGTCCGCGCCTACAAAAAGGCAGCGGGCGTGCAGGCGCGGGTGGATTTGCTACGTCTCGCCCTCGCCCTCCGCCTCTACCGCCACGACCACGGTGCATACCCTGCCAACCTCAACGCACTGCAACCCCAATATCTTCCCGCCGTTCCGCTCGATCCGTTCACAAACAAGCCCTTCGTTTACCGACGCGAAGGGAGCGGTTTTCTCCTTTACAGTTTCGGCGAGAACCACCGCGACGACGGGGGCGCGTTTGACCCGAAGTTGACGCCGAGGGATGACGTGGTGTGGCGGAGTAAGAGATAACAGGAGTAACGCGGTTGCCCTGTTCACCGCCCCTATCCCTAATCTGAACTTTTGCGTTTTACTCTGATCGACGGTTTACCACATTCGCACGCGGCGATAAGTGAAACGCAAAAGTTTAGAGTGACGGGCGTGAATGAGATTGGGAGGTCAAACCATGTGCAGCACCTTTCTTCTGTGCGGAGTATTTATGTTGACTATCGGCGCGTCAGCGCAAACGTCCATCCGCAGCGATCAAACGCAGTGCCTCCCCCTGCGCGAGGGCAATCGCTATGTCGGCGTGCGTTTGCAGCAGCGAGGGCGCGTGCTGACGGACATCCGCTTCAACGCGCACAGCGCGCTCTACGCGATGAGGCCGTAGGGGCGGAACGGTGGTGGAGGTTGCGGAGTTCAAGGTGGAGTAGGGCAAACCCACTACTTTCGGAGGAATCGCCCATGACCCTGACAGTTCACCCGCCGCTGGAAAGTCGTAGGAACTGGAGTCCCGCACCGGTTCGAGATGTCCTGCCCTGGACCTCATCAATTGCACGCCGAGGGTCGCTGAGACGCTGCGTCGGAAATTTTAATGGACGCAGAGAACGTGGAGCGCACGCGGAGAGCCGCGGAGACGCTGTACCCTCGGCGTCGAAAGAAAACAGGAGGTTGGGGACGCCAAAGCCGTTATTCTTCAAAGGGGGAAGAGCCACCTACGTATGAACGCATCCAGAACGCAGGACGCAGAGAGTCGGCATTTCGGGTCTGATGCTGAGAGATAACGAACTGTGGGCTTGGAATGACGGCAAGCCGTTCAAGCCAGCCAACGTCCAAGCGATTTGCTCTCGCTTTGACGCCCTCATTGCCCGATCGAAAGCATTGCAGGCGTCGCGATGAAACGGTCCCTGCCGCCCTGCATCGTCCGCAGGGAAACACCCTCGAAGATGACAGGGCGTGACGGCTATCGGAAAGCGCGTGAGCACTTGCGTCGCAACTTCAACCAGCGGTGCGCTTACTGCATGATTCACCAACGGCAGGTGGGCGGCAGGGAGGTGTTTCCAATTGACCACTTTTATCTCCGCCACTCGCCTGCCCCGCGTCCATCACGGCCGACATCTTCACGTTCATGGGCAACTACGGCTCGTTCTTCTGTCCGATCATCCTCATCAAAAGCGACCACTCGCGCACCCTGCCGAGGTGAAGGGATGAAAAAAAACCATTGCCCTCTTCTGTCCATCCTGTCAAGCAGAAGGATAAATCAGCCAGCCCTTGCGCGCGGTGCGGGCGCGGAAGAGGCAGCCGCCGCCGGTGACGTAGAGCGTCTGCAGATCCTTATCGCCGAACGTGCAGTTCGTCGGGCGGTCAGTGGGAACGGGATGCGTCTCCAGCACGCGCCCGTTAGGGGCGAAGACGTAAATCATCGGTCCAGGACCTCTGACCTCCCAACCCGCTGTGGCGATGATGTTCCCCTCCACGTCGAGGCACATGCCGTCAATGCCCCGATGGGGATAGAAGTTGTGCAATACCTCGTATGGACCGAGCGTGCCATCCTCCCCAATGGGATACGCCCGCAGTTCGCGTTTTTTGTTCTCGCCATATTCGCTTTGCGCGACGTAGAGCCACTTCTGGTCAGGAGACACCAGCAGCCCGTTGGGGCGTGTGGTGTCGAACGTCATGCGATGGATGCTCCAACTCCCATCAGGTCGTTGCTCGCAGCGGAACACCGATTCATGGTCGAGTTCCATATCATCCCGCTTCTCACCGTAGCGCGGGTCGGTGAACCAAAGCCGTCCCTGCAAATCAAAGGCGAGGTCGTTTGGGCTGTTGAGGCGTTTGCCCTCAAAGCGGTCGACAATCACGTCGGTTGTGCCATCAGGATTGTAGCGCGCGATGCACCGCCCGCCGCTGCCGCCCTGACAACCGTAAAGTCTGCCGTCCCTATCAAACATCAGCCCATTGTTCTCGTTCGTCCCCTCGCGGAACACCGTCGTTTGCCCCGTCTTGGGGTCGTAGCGCAGGATGCGGCTGGTGGGGATGTCCGAAAACAACAACGCCTCCCCATCCCAGGCGGGACCTTCGGTGAAACCAAACGGACCAGCGACTAACTCAAAATCCCAACTCATCCTCGTCCCCCTCGAAAACAATCGCACCCACGGGAGGGCGACGCTCCGGCGGAGCCGCCAGGTTCGGCGGGAGCCTCACCCTGCCAGTCGGTGGTTTTCATAGCGACACCCATGCGCCCGGAATGACGTTTTCTTGGGGCGCAGCGCGTCAACGACGCGGGGAGAACGTCCTCGAAAATAACGAGTCTGGAGCCCTCAACTGGTTGGGGACGGAGTTGCCGCAGGCCCCAACAAGTTCGGGACTCCACGTAAAAAGACTTCAGGGCAGACCGTTGCGCCTGAGCGACGTCCTCTTTCGGATGGGCTCTTAGCCCTCCTCCATGATACCTGTTTTTCTGCTGCTTGTCTATCGGGCTGCTTTAGGGCGTTGCATTGGTCCGGGGCTGCAAAAATCGAGGCGGGAAATATTCAAAAGGCAACGAAGAAATCCAAGGGGCAACGGCGAACTTGAATAATCAGCAGTGAATCACAGCAGGGGTGATGCGGGAATGGCGTCGGAACTGATTCTGGTCGTGGAGGACGAGCCAGATACGCAGGACGCGTTGCGCGATATTTTGGTGACGGAGGGCTACGAGGTGGTCATCACCAGCAGCGGGCGCGAGGCGTTGGTGTTTCTGGCGAATTGCACGCCCGACCTCATTGTGCTGGATTTGATGCTGCCCGACGTCAGCGGCATTGAGGTCTGTCAGCGGGCGCGGGAACAGAGTTACGTGCCGATCATCATGCTCACGGCGCGGCGCAGCCCGACGGATAAGGTGCTGGGGT
>JANWYM010000166.1 GCA_025055355.1 Abditibacteriales bacterium | reverse complement strand
CCGCACCTTTGCTACAAAGGCGTCGTCATCGCCATTAAAGGTTAGGTCGGGTCCAACCGTCTCAGGAAAGGTGTTTTCGTTGGAGAGGGTGTTACCCGTTACATACGCATTGCCCGCCCCATCCACCGCGATGCCATAGCCCACATCTTCGTTTCCTCCGCCGATGTAGCCGCAGTAGGCCAGCCCCATCCCATCTGCTCGCACCTTTGCCACAAAGGTGTCCCCATTCTCATTATGGGTTAAGTCGGGTCCGACGGTCACAGGAAAGGTGGTTTGACCCGACAGGGTGATACCCGTCACATAGGCATTGCCCGCCCCGTCCACCGCGATGCCATAGCCCACATCTTCGTTTCCTCCGCCGATGTAGCCGCAGTAGACCAGCCCACTCCCATCCGCCCGCACCTTTGCCACAAAGGCGTCAATAATGCCATTAAAGTCCAGGTCGGGTCCGACGGTCACAGGAAAGGTGGTTTGACCCGACATGGTGAAACCCGTCACATAGGCATTGCCCGCCCCGTCCACCGCGATGCCATGGCCCCAATTAAAGCCGGCTCCGCCGATGTAGCCGCAGTAGAGGAGCACCACCGGGTCTATCACCAACGGACGGTGGCGGTCGTATGCCCCCACACGAAAGCCGCACACTGCCTCCCCTGCCTTCCCCGCCTCCTCCACCACATACCCACTCTCCACCTCCACACGCTCCCCACCTTTCTCCTGATACGAAAACGGCTTCGCCTCCCGAAAACCGCCCCCTGGCGTTGCCACCTCTAATTCCCCATCCCGGTTCACGCTAACCCCCTCCACCCCTCGATACCGCAGCCGTATCTGTCCCACATCCGCCCCCGGCTTGACCACAAACGTATATTTCAGACGACCCCCGTCCCCACTGTAAATCAGGTCTATCCCTTCCCACACCTCCTCATACACCACCCGCGAGTAAGTCCGCAGCCCCGTGTGCCACTGCCAACGCGGCCCTTTGAAGTAACTCACCACCGCCTCCGTCATCCCTTCCCCCCGCAGGCGCGCTGGACTCCGGGCGCCTACAAACTCCTTCTTCACCACCCAACGCTCCCGCCGTGCCCCCTCCTTTGAACCCCACTTCTCAGAACGCACCCGACCGACTGTTCCCGCTCTGTCACCGAGACGCTCTGAGGAAGGAGAGGCAGAGGCCTCCTGCGCTAAGGCGAAGGTGACCCCTTCGGACGTGAAGTAAACCGTTGTGTCGCGCCCTTGCACGTAGTAAGCGACGCGCTTATCCATCTGCCCCCGATTCTCCACGAAATACAGCGGCATCTGCCGCAGAGCGGCTTGCACCGCCTGTCGCTGCCCCGCCGACAGAGCCGCGCTCTGAGCGGACATAGATCGCGACGGCAACGGGCGATGAGACCGCTCCACGCCGCGCCCTGCTATGAGGACGCTCCCCACCAAAACGACCCATAAGCCCAGGGTGAACCAACACCGATGCTGTTTCATAGTTTCTCCTTTCCACCATCTCTTCTCCTTCCTCAGGGAGGAAGGGGCGCAAGATTTAATTGCGGTGATTATGTTATAGCAACAGATTGCTTCCGGTTCAAGAGAGATTTACCGATTTAAGAGCCAAAAACTGTTATAGTCATGTTCACTTTTTTCCCCCGAGGTGTTGTCGTGGGTGACAATGAATTTGCGTTGCTTCAAATCTGCCGCCGCCGTTGACAGGCTCTTTCCTCTTCGGTAAAATATAGCCCGTCACGGGCTGTTAGCTCAATGGCAGAGCAGCGGACTCTTAATCCGTTGGTTGAAGGTTCAAGTCCTTCACAGCCCACCAACCCGCTGAGTCAACGGATGAATGGTAAAAAGAAAACACCCTCTGTGAAGGGCGTTTTTTGCCTTTCTCCGCTGTCTCCGTTCCTCTTCTACTTCAAGCAACTCCGCCCGTCCATCCCATCCGCTGCAATGTCGAAGAGGTCCAGCACCGCCGGCGCCACGTCCATCACCGACAAGCCATCGTTGCGCAGTTGCCGTCCGCGCACGTAGAGCATGGCGTTGTCGAAGGTGTGCGTGCCGGTCATCACGCCTTTCTCGGTCAGAGATGCAGCGTTGAAGTTGCCTTTGAGGTCATAGCCGTCGTGCGGCAAGGCGATGAGGTCAGGGGCTTGGGGGAAGCACGCGCCGCTGTAAACCTCCTCGCGCCGGACGACGCGCGCCACAATCGGCTCGCCTGTGTCGGGGTCTTTGAGTTGCCGCAGCGACTCTGCGACAGCTTGCCGCACCTCTTCATACTCGCTGCCGGGCGACACACTGCCGTCGCGTTCGCGCCCGCGCAGGTTGACGTAGATGCGCCCGGGGATGAGGCTATACGCTTTAGAAGTCGGCAGCATGTCCGCCAGCGACTTGCCGCCGTCTTTCATCTGTAAAAAGCCCTGCTGCTGCAAATAGTAGTTGACGGAAACCTCCTTCTTCAGCGTGCAAAAGCCGTGGTCGGACAGGATGAACAGCGTCACGTTGTCGTCGAGCCGCTTCACGATTTCGCCGATGACGCCGTCCACTTTGCGGTAATATTCCATGAACGCAGGTGCATACGCGGGGTGGTTCGTCTCAAACTCCTCAAACAGAAAATGGTGCAGACGGTCGGTGCCCATGATGTGCAAAATGAAGAAGTCCCACGGCTCGCGGTCGAGACACTCGAGCGCGAACTGCGCCTGCTTGTGCAGGGTGATGTCAAGGTCTTCCAGCAGGTGGTCTTTCGACTCCCGCGCCTTCCAGGCGTCAATGTCGAGGCGGTAGCCCATGTCGCGGAGCTTGGTAGCCAGTTCAGCGGGATGGGTCGCCTTCTCCAATTTCGGGGCGTCGAAACCCGCAACGATCCAGCCCTTGATGTTGCGGGGGGGGTAATTCGTCGGCACGTTAATCACGATGGAGCGTTTGTCGTGCGCCGACAGAATCTCCCACAGCATCTTCGCTTTGACCGAGTTGGCGTTGGGCAGGAAAATTTCTAACGTGCGCGGGTTGCGGTCCACGAACCCGAAGACGCCGTGTTTCGCAGGGTTGCAGCCCGTCATGAACGACGCCCACGCGACCGAGGATACGAACGGCACGACGGACACGCTGGGCTGCAAATCCCCTTCTTTGACCAACTGCGCAAAGTGCGGCATGACGCCGCGCTCCATCAGCGTCTGCAACAGCGTCAGCGGCGTGCCGTCCAAGCCCAGCACGAACACTTGAGGTTTTTGTTCTTTCTTCTTAAATAGACCGAAAGGCATGGGGTTGCTCTGAGACGAGAAACGTGAGGCGCGAAATGTAAAACGTGAAACGTGAACTTCGCTCGTCACACACCACGTTTCACGCATCATGCCCCACGTTTCACGCTTCACGTTTCACACTTCACATCATTCCACGTCAGAAATTCTACCCGCCTGTGCGCCCGGCGTCAACCACGCATGAGGACGTTCTCCCACAGAGGTCACCGCTTGGAGACAAACTCATTTCCCCTCACGTAAAACCTCAACGGCAAATCGGCGGCGGCGCGGATGCCGATGCGGGTCGTGGTCACGATGTCCGTGATGTCCTCTCCCGCGCAAATCATCAGGGGACTGTTTTCATCGGTCAGGTCGGTGAAGTTCAGCGAGAGGTCAATCGCCAATGCCTGACATAACTTGCCCGGTCCCGAGCAGAGGTCGCGGAGGTCGTTGCGCTGGCGGCGCTGACGCATCAGGTCAATGCCGAGAGCGGGTTGGAGGGCGCGGATGAGAACGGCTTCGGCGACGCCCTCCTCACAGGTGACGGCATTGAGGCAATGTTGCTGATGGATGGCGTAAACGTAGGCGATGCCCGGCGCGCCGAACATGGCGCGGTTGCGCGGGGTCATGCCGCGCGCGGCGTGGTTGGACGGGTCGCCCTCGCGCAGATACGCTTCGGTCTCGACGATAACGCCACCCGCGTCCCCTGCAGGGGTGCGGCGGAGAAGGAGTTTGCCCAGCAACCGCGGTGCCACCTCGCGGGCGGACGGCAGGTAAAACGCACGCGGCAGTGTCATAATCCTCTCCGTTGTTGACGCCACTTGAGCAGGCCGTCGAGCGGCATGGTGTTAAGCACATCTTTCTTCTCCACCCAGGCGCGGCGAGCCGTATGCACGCCGAAGCGCAGGAGGTCGAGGTTGGACGGGGCGTGGGCGTCGGTGTTAATCGTAAGCAGGACGCCTGCGTTTTTGGCGGCGCGGGCGTTGAGGTCGTTGAGGTCGAGGCGGTCGGGGTGAGCGTTGATTTCCAAGGCGACGCCGCACCGTTTTGCCGCCTCGATGAGCGCGGGAACGTCTACATCGTAGCCCTCGCGCTGCCCGACAAGGCGCCCTGTTGGGTGCGCGATGATGTCCACCAGCCCTGTCTCCATCGCCCTGATGATGCGCCGCGTCATTTCCTCCCGCGACTGCTTGAAGTTGGAGTGAACGGAGGCAATCACGATGTCGAGTTGCTGCAACACCGCCGCGTCCATCCCCAACCGGCCGTCGGAGAGGATGTCCACCTCACAACCGGTGAGGATGCGGAAGCCGTGGTATTTCTCGTTGAGTTGCCGAATCTCCTTGATTTGCTTGCGCAGCGTTTTCTCGTCCATGCCCCACGCGAGGGGTTTGGAGTGATCGGTGATGGCGAGATATTCGTAGCCACGCGCGCGGGCGGCGTCTGCCATCTCCGCGATGGTGTTGTGTCCATCGCTGTAAGTCGTGTGCGCATGGAGGTCGCCGCGCATTGCGGCAAGGTCAATCAGGTCGGGCAGTCTGCCCTCGGCAGCGGCTTCGACTTCTCCACGGTTCTCGCGCAGTTCGGGGGGAATCAGCGGCAGACCCAACGCGGCGTAAACCTCCTCCTCCGTCGCGCCCGCGACCTGTTTGCCCGTCTTCTCCTCAAACACGCCGTATTCGTTGATGGTTAAGCCCTGTTTCAAGGCGCGGGCGCGCAGGGTGATGTTGTGGTCCTTGGAGCCCGTGAAATACTGCAGCGCCGCCCCGAAACTGCCCGGTGGGACGACGCGCAAGTCCACTTGCACGCTGTATTTGCGGCGGGCGTCCACGACCACGATGACGCTGGACTTCGTCTCGCCGTGCGCGAGCACTTCGGTGACCCCCGGCAGGTGGACGAACCTGTCCATCACCTCGGCGGAGGCGCCGGTTGTCGTCGCCAGGATGTCAATGTCGCCGATGGTCTCACGCCAGCGGCGCAAACTGCCAGCGGGGATGATTTGCTCAACCGACGGCAACGGCTTGAGTTCCGCGACGATGCTTTCCGCGATGTGCCAGGCGACTTCGAGCGGCACGCGCCCCGCGCTCTGCTTGAGCAGTTGAATCCCGCGCAGAATGTTTTCTTGCGTCTTCTTGCCCATGCGCGGCAACGCTGCCAACTTGCCCGCCTGGGCTGCCTCCTCTAACTCGTCGAGGCTGGAGACGTTCAATCGCTTGTAGAGCAAGGCGACGGTTTTCGGGCCGACGTCAGGCACTTGCAGCAGGTCGCGCAGCGTCGGCGGATACTTGCTGCGCAACTCCTCGAGCGCGGCGACCTTGCCCGTTTGCAGGAACTCGACGATTTTGCCGGCGAGGTCTTTGCCGATGCCTTCGAGGTGGGTGAGGCGTCCCTCGGCGGCGACCTGCGCGACGTCCTCGGGCAAATCGCGCACCACCTGCGCGGCGCGGCGATACGCCCGCACGCGGAACGGGTTCTCATCATCAATCTCCAGCCAGTCGGCGAACTCGTCAAACATCGCGCTGACAGCGGTGTTGTCCATAAGGCTCAACTCCTTCCGCGAATCGTCGCTGTCCTCGTCCCCCTCGTCGCCATCGGGCGTTTCCAAAAGACGCAACGAGGATGAGGACGATTCTCAGGCAGAGATTATAACCGATTTTTCCCCTTCTGTCCGCAGGTTGGAAGCCTGCGCTGCGCCTTTGGGAAACGAATTCGCGTTTCACGCGGTCTGAATAGGGGTAAAGTGAAGACGGCAGAGCGTTCCTCTATGCGCCGTGAGGCGGAGAACGATGAGGTCGGTGAAGAGATGATGATTTGCAACCGCTGTGGGAATCGCAGCCCGCTGAACAGTAAGTTCTGTCGTTTCTGCGGCTCTAAATTGGACGAGCCGGGGGCAACCAAGCCGGTGCCCGAAGAGGAGTTTTACGTCCCGCAGCCGACACCCGGTGACCATGAGCGGGTGCAGCGGCTATTGGATGAAGCCTTCGCACAAAGCGAGAAAGGCGAGATTGGGGCGGCTATTTACGCCTGTAAAGAGGCGCTGGTGATTGACCCGCGCAGCGTGCCGGTGCGTTCGCTGTTGGGCTTGCTTTACGAGCGCGTGGGCGAGAAGGAAAAAGCCATCGCGGAGTATGAGCGCGTGCTGCAACTCAACCCCGACAGCGCGTTGGAGCGCGAGGCGCTCGCCCGCCTGCGCGGGGAAGAGATACCCGCCGCCATGCCGGTCGGGGCGCGCTCCGCCCCCCGTCCGTTCCCCTACGCGAACACGATGCCGATCGTTGCGGCGGCGACGCTGGGCATTGTCATCATCCTGGCGGCTTACCGGGCAGCCAGCCAAACCAACAATCGCAGAGCGCAGGTAGAACCGCCCAAAAACCAACTCGTTGTGAACGTCACGAACTACACCGAGCAGGGCAGACAGGCGTTGGCGCGGGGGGATTATCATCGGGCAGCGCAGTTGTTCCAGCAGGCGCTCACTCAGAACCCGAACGACGCGCAGGCGCAGCAGGGGCTGGAGCAGGCGCGGCGCGGCATGATGCTTGCCGCTACTCCTCGCCCGCTGCCATCCGCAACGGCGGGGCCAATGACGCCCCCTCAGCAGCCTGCCGCGCCGACCACAACCCCGGCGCCGACGGGACCGGCGACACCGCTGCAGCCCATCCTGCCGAATCCCCCTGTCACGCGGAACCAGCCGACGCCAACGCGCCCCAGCAGCGGCGACGTTAACGTGGTCTTGCCCCCTCTGCCCGGACCGCGACGGTTCGGCTCCCAGACAGGCATGGTGCCGCCGAACGTTCCAGAGCTGCCAGCGTCTCCGACCCCGCCAGCGGACGTCACGGGAGGCGATACAGCCGCTCAACCGTCACGGCCCGATCCGCCGCAGGTAAACATCGGAGTCAACAAGCCCGGCGCTGAAAGCACTACCCCCGCCGAAGAAGGGAAAGCCAGCGGCTACGATTATCAGCGGAACGGCCAGGTCTTTCTCAAAAGTGGCGATTACGCCCGTGCGCTGCAGGAATTTGAGCGAGCCATCGCTGCCTATCAGGAGCAACAAAGCAAAGGTATTCGCGTCGAGGATGCGGCGGAAGGCATCCGCACCTGCCAGCGGTTCATCGAACAGTGTCGGCGCAAGCTACGATGAATGACGTAGGAGGAGGTTGTCAGCGGATTAGGGGAGCGGATGAAGTGGATTGCTTTCGTGGCAGATATTAATGTCATCAACGTCATCCGTTTAATCCGTTACAAGAATCCGTTGACAGTCTTCTCCTTCTCGGAGTGATACCCCATGCCCACTCAGTTGTTTTTCCGCTCGTTTTCGCTCATGGCGAGCGTGTTCATTTTGGCAGTCGCGGCGATGGCAGCCCCAGCGCCAAAGCCGTCGCTGCTGTTCGTTCCCGTCGCGTCGAAAGACACTGCCACCGTCACTGACCACGTGATGCGCTGGACGAAGTGGCAGATGGAAAACACAGGGTTTCGCGGCGAGGTGAATCTGTCTTCGGGCGAAATGCCGCGCCTGCAGCGAAGGGTCTCGGAAAAACGGCTGCGGCAGAACGACCTGCAGAATCTCACCCAACCAGAGGTCCTCGTGCGCGTGTGCCAAGTCATGTCTTATCGCCTCGCCGTGTTGATGAAAGTCACGCAAGCGGACGAAACGTCCGTCACGGTCAGCCTCACGTTAGTCAACCCGGAAACCGAGCAATGGGAAGAAATCAGCGGCATCTCCGCGCAGCAGACGGAGTTCATCCCCAACCCGAAGAAGCCCAAAAGAAAAGAGATCAAAAGCGCGGAGCAGG
>JANWYM010000165.1 GCA_025055355.1 Abditibacteriales bacterium | reverse complement strand
CACAGGGAGATTTCAGACCGCTATGATCATCCCGCCGCATACGCTCATCACGGCTTACTGTCAGGGCGTCTTTCCAATGGCGGACCCTGAAACGGGGGAAGTGTCCTGGTTCACCGCCGACCCGCGCGGCGTGTTGGACCTCGAGGAGTTCCATGTCCCGCAACGACTGCAGCGCCTCATCAAAAAGCGGGTGTTTTCTATCACCGTTGACACCGCTTTTGAACAGGTCATTCGTGGCTGCGCGCAGCGGGCGGACTCGTGGATTTCGGAAGGCCTCGTGCGGAGTTACCTGCAACTGCACGCGTTGGGGTATGCCCACAGCGTCGAAGCGTGGAAGGACGGCACGCTCGCGGGCGGCTTGTATGGCGTCAGCATCGGTGGGGCGTTTTTTGGGGAGTCCATGTTTCATCGGGTCAGCAACGCCTCCAAAGTGGCGTTGGTGTTCTTGGTGGAGCGCCTCAAGGAACGGGGCTACGTCCTGCTGGACACGCAGATGGTCACCCGCCACATGGCGCAATTCGGAGCAAAGTATATTTCGCAAGCGGAATACCTGCGACGATTGGCGCGGGCGCTCCGGAAGGACTGCCGCTTTGCTTAAAGCCTATCCGAAAAACTCGCTATCTCCCTTTATCAGGAGGAGCATAGGGGGTTGCTGGCTTGCTCTCGGCCTCCCCCGACCCCTCCTTGGTAAGGAGGGGAGAGTTTTCGGAAAGGCTCTTAGAGGCTAAACTTTTGCGTTGCGTCACTATTGTAGCCCGTCGCGGCGCGACGGCGTTGCGGGTGATCATGTTAGCGGCGCATCCTGCACCGCCTACGCTTTTTCAGAAAGGCAAAACGCAAAAGTCGAGTTAGGAGGAGGGCAAGGAACGGCGACAAACGCGTCACCCCCATCCTCCTCAATGCTCACCCCCGCTCAATCGCCCCGCGCAGCGTCTCCAACCCCGCCTTGACATCCGTGCCCAGATGCACCCGCAGCACACGGCGCCCCCGCGCTGCCAGCACTTGAAGGTCCCCCCGCGCTTGCGCCGCTTTGACGATGCCGAAGGTGTATTGGCGTCCGGGCACAGGGAGGTCGTGCGCGTCGTCACAGGTGATTTGCAGAAACACGCCCGTGTTCGGTCCGCCTTTGTAGGCTTGCCCGGTGGAGTGCAGGAAACGCGGTCCGAAGCCAACACAGGTGGCGACGTGGTGCGTGTTGCGGATGACGTGTCGGATGGATTGCAGGAGTGCTTGGTGTGACTCGTTCATTGCCACGTAAGCCAGCAACGCGAAGTAGTCGCCCGCTTTGAGGCGGTTCAGGTGCGCACGGAGGTAGCCGGCAAGCGTCCTGTCGTTGCCTGCGATTGCCTTCAGTTCGGCAGCGTTTCTCTCATCGGCGAACAACCGGATGCCGTCGCTCTCAAAAAACGGGCGCTCTGGTGGCAGCGCGCCGGTTCGTTCGTAGGCGTCGGTCAGTCGGCGGGTTGCAACTTTGCTGGCTTCCACGTCGGGTTGGTCAAAGGGGTTGATGCCCATGAGGGAGCCTGCCACCGCCGTCGCCATCTCCCAGCGGAAGAACTCCTCGCCCAACTCGTAGGGGTCGGCAAGCGCAATCCGCACGACGGGCTGCCCCGCTTTTTCCAGCGCCTCAACCGCCGCATCCTGTGCAGCGTCGGGCGCGGCCTCGAGTCGCACGTAAACGAACAGGCGGTCGTCACCATAAACCTCTGGCGGACCTAATTCCTCCCCGTCAACAGGGATCAAGCCCTTGCCGTCCTTGCCCGTTGATTCGGCGAGCAACTGTTCCAGCCACGCACCGATGGCGCCGATGCGGGGCGAGGCGACGATAGTCACTTTGTCGCGCCCGCCGTCATGCGCAGTGCCTAAAATCGTCCCCAGCACCACGCCGGGGTTGTCTTCAGGTGGCACGCACGACGCGCAGGAGTGAACCATCCCTTCCGCGCGGTCGAGAAACTTCGCCACGTCCACCCCTATGATGGCGGACGGCACCATGCCGAAATCCGACAGCGCGGAATACCGCCCGCCGATGCTGGGCAAGCCGAAGAAGACATGGCGGAACCGGTCGCGCTCCGCAACCAGTTGCAGCGGCGAGCCGGGGTCGGTGATGGCGATGAAGCGATGGCCGACTTCTTCCTCGCCCACGACCTCTTTGACGCGCTCCCAAAAATACTGGTGGAGAATATGTGATTCCAGAGTGGTGCCCGATTTGCTGGACACAATCACGAGGGTGTTGGCGAGGTCAATCTCCCCCTCCACCGCCTTAACCTGCGCGGGGTCGGTAGAGTCGAGGACGTGGAGTGCGGGAAAGCCCGCGATTTTGCCGAAGGTTTTCGCCATGACCTCCGGGCATAAACTGGAGCCGCCCATGCCTAACAGCAGCGCGTGCGAAAAGCCCCACTCTTTGACCTCCTCCGCGATGCGGCGCAGGTGGTCAATGTGCGCCAACTGGTCATCGGTGACGTGCAGCCAGCCCAGCCACTTGTTCTCGTCCGCGTTCGTCCACAGCCGGCGGTCGCCTGCCCACAGGCGGCGCACTTTGCCTTCGACGCGCCATTCTTCCAACGATTGCTGGACCGCTGCGGCGAGGTCATCGGGCAAACGGTAACTCTGGCGGTTGAGTGCCGCGCCCAACAACGCCTGTCGCTTCCGTTCCACCGCGCTCAACAGTTTGTCGAAGGCGTCGGCGAACAACTGCACACCGCCTGCGAGCAACTTGTCGGCGACCTCCTTCATCGAGATGCCGACCTGCTCTAACACCTCCACCGTGTCATGCGCTTCTTCGATGCGTTCCTCCAAACTGGCGCGGGGGCGTCCGTGGTCGCGGAAGGCGTCGAGCGTCACCGCCGACAAAACGCTGACGGTGTCCGCGCCGATGAGTTCTTCCACATACATCGTGTCGCGGTAGTTCGGGTTCTTCGTGCTGGTGCCCGCCCACAGCAACCGCTGCGTTTGCGCGCCCTGTGCCGCTAACTTCTCCCAGCGCGCGCCGTGATAAAGTTCCTTGTAACGCTGGTAGGCGATCTTCGCCTGGGCGATGGCGACCTTGCCGATGACGCTCCGCAGCAGCACGCGCTCGCTTGCCCCCCCCGCCGCTTTCAAGCGGGCGAGAGCCAGGGCGTCAATCGCTGTGTCAATGCGGCTGAGGAAAAAACTGGCGACGCTGGCGACCCGGCTCACATCGCCGCCCGCCGCCGCGAATTCCTCTAAGCCCTGCAGGTAGGCTTCGGCGACCTGCACGTAAGTCGCCACGCTGAACAGCAGCGTGGCGTTGACGTTGATGCCCTCGCTGATGAGTTGCACGAGGGCGGCGATACCTTCGGGCGTAGCGGGCAGTTGAATCATCACGTTCTCGCGCCCCACCGCTGCCCACAGCCGCCGCGCCTCTTCAATCGTTCTCGGTGTATCGTGAGCGAGGTAGGGCGACACTTCGAGGCTAACGTAGCCATCGCGCCGATGCGTCTGCTCATAAACGGGATACAGCAAATCCGCCGCGTCCTGCACGTCACTGATGACGAGGGCTTCGTAGAGCGACTGCGCGTCCATGTCGCGCTGCTGCTCCAGCCCGCGCAGCGCGTCGTTATAATCCGTGCTGCTCGCGACCGCTTTCTCAAAAACCGCCGGGTTGGACGTGACGCCGCGCACGCCGTCCCGCTCCATCATCTCCCGCAACTCGCCCGAAAGAATCAGCCCGCGTCGGATGTTATTGAACCAGATGCTTTGACCGTAGCGTTGAAGGTCAATGAGTGGATTCACAAGTTCATCCTCCCTGCTCATTCTCCATGCTGCCCAACAGCGTCACCATACCTTCGAGGGCGCTTGGCTCCGTGGGAGCCTCGCCCTCCCGTCGGGCGTGGTGTAGTGTCCTATCTGGGGACGGCGATGATACGCAACGAAAGTCACGCCGTTGCTGATACCTTCTTTCCCCTCCCCTGCGGGGAAAAGTCCCATCCTGATTATACTCAGTGTCCCAGCCACTGGCGAGGGGTCGGGGCAAAATCAGGGCTTCTTGCGGGGGCATGTTGGGTGCATTACGCAAAATTTGCAACCTTGTAGGGGCGCGCCCAGAGGGCACCCGTAGGGGCGGGCGTCCCTGCCAGCCCATAAGCGTCAATTTAAGCCGAATCGCATCTCGCAACGGGCATGTGGGCTTTACGCAGAATTGGCAACTTGTAGGGGCGCGCCCAGAGGGCACCCGCCGTGCCAGCCCTATTGCAGCGATTGCATCGGGCTGGTAGGGACGCGTCGCCCCTACGGATGTCCCTGAACGGGGGCAGGTTGCAAATTTTGCGGAATGCCCTCATGGGCCTCGCTACCGGGGAGGGTGGTGTCTCCGTCCCCCCTGGGAAGCGGGATAGCACCCCAAAGCGGGGACAGAGACACCGCCATCCCCGGTGGCGACGCCTAACGCGAGACGTGATGCGGCTTAAATTGATGCGTATGGGGGCCATGTTTGATCCGCGCCACAAACTTCTGGTAGTGGAAGTGAGGTGTCTGGGTGGGGGTGTGACATTGGCGGCAAAGTTGCGCGTCGGGGAATTTGGTGATGAGTCCCTTCACGCGGGGACGCAGCGCGTGCGCCAGTCCGTCCCCATGACAGGTGCTGCACTCTATCCCCTCGGGGAGATGGACAGGGTTCATCCCATCCGCTCATCCGCTGCCTTGCCCAACTGACTCAAGGCGATGACCAGTTGACAAGAAGAATCTGTGCCTGATATATCAACGTCATCTGTTTCAATCTGCTGGGAACGACTCATGGAGTTTCTGTGTAACCCGAAGGTCATCGTCCATAACGTAAAGATACACATGGAAGGTTGGACCCGCGATGTTAAGTTGGCGGTCTGCTTCCTTTTTAAGATCACAGACACAGTCGTATCTCTGTCTCAAGGGGTCATACAAAGAGCTGCGCACGACAACGAGAATTGTTGTTGCTTGGCGGAGAGGCACCTCTGAAACCATCAGTCGCGCACGGATCTCGCGTGCCTTTAGGGATGTGGAGAATGAAGGGGCAATCACGGCTATCCCTTTACTTTGTGCCTGGCGTTGGAGCAAGGCTATGATTTCTCTTGCTAACGTTTGCTGTTCCTGATAGCTCAATTTATAAATACCTGTGCGCGCCCACATGTGGCGTGGGATCAACTGGTCGAGACCAAATTCCTGCGCATTCAATGCACTGATCATAAGTAGCGCAATCAACATCAATCCAACAGATTTGAATCTTATCATCGTCCTCATCTCCTCGTGCGGAACTTACTCTCCACAGGAGTCCTGCGGTTGCCCGTGGGACTGCCTGCTTGCCCTCCATAAAAAAATCAAGCGCCGGCGCTCGTTGAGGAAGTGGCTCGCAAGTAGGAAAGCCTTGACCCCAAGCAGATGCCCAGCCCTTCCGCGGTCCCTATGGAGTAGCGCAACTCATTGCGCGTGGTATCGGCGATGAATCGCTTGACTACAAACCATCTGGCGGTGGGGCAGAGACCCGCGCCGAACGGGGAGCCATTGCTCTGCGAGGGCATCCGCGACGGCGTCGCGGGCGACTCTGCAAACACTATCGTGGACTCCACAGAAACACCCGCCGATGCAGTCCCGTCCGCTGGCTGCGCCCCAGCGGCGGCGCGTTGACCAGCACCGCGACGTGGTTGATTTCCCCTGCCCGAATATGTTTGGTCACGTCCACGTCAAAGGGGCGCAGGGAGTCCTGCCGTTCTCGGTAATCAATCAGAAGACCATTGACCCAAATCCACACGCCCTGATTGAACACGCCGCCGAAGGTGAGCGTCAGCGGTTTCCCGTGCGCCTCCGCGGGCACGGTGAAACTCGTGCGATACCACACCTTGCCCGCGTAGCCCAAGCCTCTTTCGTCCTGATACCCCTGCGCCTGGCAGTAGAGGGTGGTGTCAATCTTCTTCCACCGTCCGCCTTTGCCGGGGAGATACCACTGGTAAATCAGCCCATCCCCTTCGGGGTCGGTCTGAAACTCCCACTCCCGTGGCAGCAGCATCACCAACTTGCCCCGGCCGTCAATCCGCTCCGCCAACTCCTGATAGACGCCGCGATACCACTCCAACGTCGTGCTGTGGTTACGGCACCATTCGGGCGTGGAGGGAAGCAGGGCAGGGTCTATCTTTGCCACCTCGTCGCGGAGGCGCTGCATTTCTTCGGTCTGCTTGACCGCCGCGCGGAAGTCGCCCTTGTCGGCGGCGTTGACCATCGTTAGATACGCTTTCAGGTGTTGGTGCGTCAGGCGGAGAACGCGCACGTGCAGTTTCGATAGGCTGTCACTGCGAGCGGAGCGAAGCCATCCCCCGTCGGTGAGATGGCTTCGCTGCGCCCGCGATGACGATGGTGGTGCGTTGTCCACCAGTCGCTCTGCCTCCGCCATCGCTGCGTCCAGTTGACGCATGGTCGTCGGGGGCAGAATGACTTTCCACGGCACTTCCGCGCCCCAGCGCAGATGCACGGATGCATCGTTGACCGCGTTCTCCAACGTCCAGAGGTAGCGCTCCACCGCGTCCGCCGCTTTGCCGTAGAACTTCTCGCAGTAGTCGCGCACCAGCGCCTTCACGTCCGCCTTCACGTTCCACATCAGTTTGGCACGCACGTAGTAGTTCAGGTGCGTGACCATCCACGCGTTTTGCCCCTCCGTCCAGAAGCCCCACACACCGCGCTTGTAGAAATGCGGCAGGTCATGTTGGAGGTTGTGCAGCGCGGGAAACGGCGAGTTGTCCAAGCCCTTGCCGGGGTCGTAGTCGTAGATGAACACGCAGCGCAGCGACTCCGTCCAGCGCCGCAGGATTTCTTCATATTCCTGTCGCTGCCAGCACTTGGGGTCACCGATGCGGTGCAGCGTGCAGGCTTGGATCACCGCCAACTGAATGCCGATGTTGTCGCACAGCGCGCCAATACCTTCGGGCGGTCGGACGCGGTTCGCGTAGCCGTTGGTCAGCAGCCAGCGGTCGGGGAACTCTTTCTTCACCTCCTGCGCCACCGCGTTGACGAACTTGAACCACAGGTCGCTCAAGCTTGGCTCGCCGTAGCCCTTGCCCGTGAACCCCAACAGCCCCTTCTGACACCGCTCGCAAAAACACAGCGGATAGCCGTCGGGCGGCGCGAAGCCGAAGGTGAGGGCTTGCGGGTCATGGCGGAAAGTGTCGGTAATGGTCTTGACCGCGATGCGAACCGTCTCCGGCTCCGACAGACACAGCATCTCCTTGCTGCGCTGCCCGTTCCTCTCCAGCGCGTAAATCTGCGGGTGGCTGTCGAAGTATTTCTCAGGCGGCGCGAGGCGAATGATGCTGCCATCGCTGGGCAGACTGAGTCCCGCGAGGGCGTGCGCCTTGTTGCGGTCATACCACTGGCGCAGTTTCGCGCTGTCCTCGGGGCGCACCGGCATCCAGCCGCTATACCAGATGTTGCGCATCCGAAAACTGGGGCGCTCCACCACGTCCAGTTTGCCGACGGCGATGGTCTCCATCTTCGGTACCACTTCCCCGTAATCGCCGGGGAAAAACCACCGGCAGCCTAACCGCTCCAAAAAGTCATAGACGCCGTAAATCGTGCCGCGATAATGCCAGTCCTCATTGCCCGCGATGACGAGGTCGCGCCCCACCGTCTTGAGGACGAACCCCTCTTCGTTCATCGCGCTGGTGAACCCCGACGGAACCTTGACGCCCAACGCCCGCACCGCTGCGCTGTGTCCAACCAGCACCCGCGTTCCTTCCACCTTCTCCGTCTCGCTCTTGATGCCCAGCCGCGCCCCGCTCATCTTCTCCACGTATGCCTGCAGCACCTGCGCTGCCTCCTGCGCCTGCGCGGTCGGCTTCGCCGCGATGACAATGGTGGCGCGCGGCTTGCCCTCCTCCACCACCACCAGTTGCGCCCTTGCTTTTGCAGCCGACAGAAATATCACCCCCCATGTTATCCATCCCGTCAGTTTCATCTTCACCTATCGCCTCCTTTGACGAGGATGATAACGCAGTTGCGGGAGCGTGTCAAAACGCTAAACGTTGCCTTTTCTCCCTACAACTGCTACAATCCCATCCGTGAACCATGAAGCGCGACTTCTTCCGTCTGCAACCTG
>JANWYM010000164.1 GCA_025055355.1 Abditibacteriales bacterium | reverse complement strand
TTGCAGTCCCGTGTCCGCCCAGTCTTCCCGCCAGAGGTCTTCTCTGGTCAGGAGGCGACCGTAGGCTTCTATGTCAGCAATGCAATCGAGGTCACCATCGGGGTCTCCGGGGTAAGCACCTGTGGTATCTTTCAAAGCTGGATCCAAATTGTTCGCTATCTCCCAAGCAGAACCCAAACGGTCGCCATCGGGGTCGGGCGTCTGAGGATAGATGCGTATCTCGTAGTGGCGTTTGTGAGCCAGTTCGTGTTCTGCCATGTAGACAAACGTATGGATGCCTCTAAGGGACAGTGTATCTACATACGCAATGAGCCCGCCTTGCAACTGGAAGAGGCGCATTGTGAAGGGCAGATAGGCAGTTCTGCCTACATGCACGTATGAGTCACCGTCGTAGTAGATGCTCGTGTCACTGTTGATGTAGCGAATCGCCGAATGCTGACCATGCGCCTGCCAATAGTAGTAGAACCAGTTGGGTGTGGGCACTGTCCAAACGGCGGTATTGCCAATGAACTGCCAGCCTTCTGGTCCTCCTGGTGGATGGCGGTAACCAGTCGCTGGATAGAAGACTTCAATGTTAGCGGTGTGAACGTTTCCGCCGCTGAACTGCAAAGTGAGGGGACGCCTTCCGAAACTGGAGTTGTTGGGCGGCAAGGTCTTGCCAAAACCTCCAAAAGTCAGCCCGAACTCTATCTCATCTTCATGCCAACTTCCGGCGTAGATCGTCCCCGGACCCACATGATTCGGTTCCCTGTTCCATATATCAGGAAGTAAGGGAGTAAGCACCCAGTCAAGCCGAGGACGGAAGTATTCCAGAGTGTCGTTGTCTCCTCCAATGACTCGCGCTGAACAGGGGATGATCAATTTCACCCCGACCCCTCCAGGTTCTTGGTAAACATACTCATTGTCCCCCACCTCCGGCACCCCCAAAGGGTCAGGTGTCGACAGAACAACAACTCCTGTGCGGGCGATGACTCGGCTAAATGCCCCAGGACCTGTCGGGTCCGCAAAAGCAAATCCGGCAAAAGGAAATACATAATCAGCGTAGCCCGGGGAAATGTGCACTGATATCACTACCGTTGCGCGTCGGTAACCCTCAGAGGGGTCGGCGTTTTCCGCATAATTGGGGGAGTAGGTCCTTGGGACGTTCGCCCACGCCGAGTTTCCAGTCCAGAACGTCCAGACCCTGGCTTCGGCTAAACCCCAACTGCCCGGTGGGGAGAGGGTGGCTTCTACCGCAGCAAAGGTGTTCATCTCATCGAAGGAAATGAACCCAAGAGACTGCGGCAGCGATGTTCCTGGTGGCAGCGGTGTAGAAGGTGGAAGGAACCAGAATCTGAAAGTTGTGTCCATCGTGCCGTCTAAACGCATAGAGGAAGGACCTGCGCCACCCGAAGGCACGATGGCGCTGAGGAAAAATGAACCCGTCCCTGTGCCGAACGGATTCCACACAGGAATATTTCCATTCGCGTCTGGCGGCCAGCGACCGTTAAAACTCCCCGACCCACCGCCGGTGCCAGCGGCGTGAGCAGTCCCAAGGTCCTCCATGTCTATAGCCAGTCTGGACGAAATGTAAAACTGATGCCAGCCGCCTTGCGCATAGACCATAAAGAGGCTGCCCATCACTATCCAACCGATAAGAATAAGAAGGGGCACAGGGCTGGGCATTGGCTGCCCTGAGGAAATAGGCATCTTAGAGGGGCGGCGACGCGCGATTAAAGACCGTGCCCCCCCCCCGTGCCAACCGTGTCACGAAAGCGAACCTATCCATCTGCTCACCTCTCTACCAACGCATGGTGCATCCATTATACATAGAGGCACAAAGTTTTGGCAACGGTCAATGGTCTATGAGCCATTCACCATTGACGATTGACCCTCAACCAACATCGCTTGCCCCTGCTGCTCATACCGCTCCTTGAGTTCCGGGCGGAAGGTGCGCCAGAGGAGGAACTGCTTGCGCACCATGTTGAGGTAGTTGCGGGTGACGCGCAGCCACGAGGCTTCGTCGCCACTCCCGCGGCGGATGGAGATGTGGACTTCGTTCACCCACGTGTCTTCCGTCGGCACGGTGTCGAGCGTCATGTATTCGCTCACACCCAAGTCGTAGGGCGCGAGCCAGACCATCGCCTCCAGCCGCCAGCCGCGTCCGTAGTCCGTTTCCAGCGGCGAGAGTTCAACCTTGTCCACCGAGAAATGCCCTAACGAGTAGTCCGCGTGCGCCTCGAGGTATTCTTTGAGGAAGACGTTCAAGCCCAACGTCTGTCCCGATGACACGGTGAACGGCAGTTGCACGCGCAGCACATCCCCTTCAGGGGGGGGCAACTTCCAGCGGCGCTCCACGCTGGGCACGGACATTTCCGACGCTTTGCGAGCGGGGTAAAGCGTGGACAGCAGCACCGTCGCCATGATGATAATGGTGGTGCCGACCGCCGAGAGCGACGAGTAGTTCAGGTTGAGCGCGGACGAGATGATGCCGCCGGGGATGAGGGTGACACCCCCCACTGCCAATCCATCTACTAACACCTTGGCTGTGACTTGTCCAACCAGATAGCCCGAGATCGCCCCCAGCACCGCATACACGAACGCTTCCGCGATGAACAGCATGGCGATGTGAACCGGCGCCAGCCCGAGTGAGCCGAAGATACCGATTTCGTTGGTGCGCTCGAACACCGACCCCAACATGGTGTTGAGGACAATGAGGGCGGCGATCAGAATGGGGATGAACACGTTCTCCGTCCCCGCGAAACTGGTGGCGCCCATCGCGCTGACGAGGTAGGTGCTGCCGTCAATCCCCGCGAACAGGTTCAACTCGACGCGCTCCATCAAGGTGTCCAGATGGAACTCCGTCAACTTCGCGCCCTGCGTGGAGAACTTAGCATACTGAGGTTGGGCGATAGCCCGGCGCTCCTCGGCGTTGATGGGTTTGAGCGGCCTGTCGAAGTTGATGGCGAGGCTGCGCAGATCGCCGCCGTGGTTCATCACGAACTGATAGGTTGTGAACAGTACCGCGTCGGGGTCGAGGTGGACGTATTCCTCCAACTCGCCTTGCGACACGGCTTGGTCGCCCCCCTGCCGCCGCCGCTCCTGCATGAGCACGTAGTCCACCGGCGTCAGCGGTTCGCCGTCGAGGTCTTTGAGGCCCTTGAGTTTGGCGCTGTCGAAGATGCCGATGACGGGCAGGTCCTCTCCTAACACTTTGACCGTCGCTTTGCCTACGTCGTCAGCGGAGATGCCTAACACCTTCGCCATGCCGCTGGGCACGATGCAGGCGAGAATTTCCCCCTCGCGGAACCAGCGCCCCTTGATGAGGGCACGGTCAATCTCCGTCACCAGCGGTTCCATCGCGTCCATGCCGACCAAGGCAGTCGCGCCGTAGGGTGTGTCGCCGTGCGCGAGGTTGACGAACGACTGCTGCCCGACGAGCGAGGAGAAATACCAGGCGCGCGGGGCGATGGGGTAGCGGTCGCCGAACTCGGCGCGCACGATGCGGGTCATCGGCTCGCCCACCGCCACCCACGAACGGTCGCGGATGAGAATGCCGTTGTAAGGCGGCTTGATGTGCCGCGCTTCCAATTTGGGTTTCTCCGTGCGGAACAAGGGCGTAAACGACAGAATTGCCGCAAACGCCATCAGCCCGGTGAGGGCGTAGAGGGCGCCGCGCCGCAGTCTCTCGCGCGCGGTCACGCGCCGTTTTTCCTCCTCGACGATGCGGCGCTCGCGGCGGCGTAGGTCCAGATAGCACCACGTGATCAGCCCCAGCGCGACCGCCGAGAAAACGATGCGCATGGAGAGTTGCACGCCGTAGGGCACGAGGATGAACGAGATGTTCTCCACGTTGAACGATTCCAGCGGCACCTTGTTGACGCGCCGGCCGGCAACGACGGAGGTAAACGACAGCACCGTGAAGGTCAGCAGGATGAGCGTCAAACAGGTCAAGGCGGTGCGGGCTTTGCGGCGGCGCATGTTGGCGATGCCCAGCGAGAACGCGGCGGCCGACGCGCCGAAGCGTCCGACGTCGGCGGTGTGCATCCCCGTCGTCTCAAACTTGATTTGCCGCATCTGGTCTTCAAACTTTTGCGTGATG
The DNA here is from genome assembly GCA_025055355.1 of Abditibacteriales bacterium. Lineage (GTDB taxonomy): Bacteria > Armatimonadota > Abditibacteriia > Abditibacteriales > JANWYM01 > JANWYM01. Next base: position 4,009 of record JANWYM010000164.1, on the reverse strand, counting down.
ATGCCCGCGACGACCACCGTCAGCGCGAGAATGACGAACGCCAACAGCACCACCACCGGCGTAATCGTGATGTGGAACGCGGGATGCACCAGCATGATGACAAGGAACACCGCGAAGAACACGAATATTGTCCAGAAGATCTGGCGCACAATCGGCGCGGAACGGCGCAACGCTCTCTCGCTGGCAAACGAGAGGCAGAACCATGCCACCACCAGCGAGACGCGCCACGCTATCGGCATGGGGTAGAGGAGGATGTAGAGGAGCAGGAAGCCCATGACCGTCCAGTGCTGCTTCGGCTTCAACACTGAAGCGGCGAAGAACAACCGCTCGGCGGCGTAGGCGAACGGCAGGAGCAGGAACAGGTAGAAGAGAATCCCTTTGACCACGTCGTTCGCCGTGCCTTGCACGTCAGGATAGGCCTTCGCCTCGTAACTCCAAGCGGTGCGCACCTCGGTGAGGAACTTGTCGTATCGCTTCTGGCGCAGGAACTTTTCCGCTTCCTGCAGGCTCTCGTAAGCAAGTTGATGGAGAGTATCCACGCGCTTGTTGGAGATGCCGAACTTGCGGAAACTCTCCATACGGAAGTCGTCCAGAATCCACATATCCCACGCGACCTGGTAGGGCGTGTTGGGGATGCTGGGATGATCTTTCAGCAGAAACCCTCTGCCGAGGTAGGTTTCGGGCGACAGCTTCTCTTCCAATTTGCGCCGCTCCTCCAGCGACATTTCGCCCCGGCGCAACTTCCGCCACTGTAAATACTTCTCGCGGTCGGTGTTGAGCAGGATGAAGCGCAGCCCCAGGATGCTCGCGCCCATCGTGACCTTGAGGCGCGCGTCGGGCTTCCCGTAAACGACAGCCAGCGGCTCAAACGAGGACACCAACGGCTGCGGCAGCGGCAGGGAGTGACCGAAATAAAACGGCACGCTGTCGCTGGCGGCGTCGAGGATGTTGATGTCACGCAGCATGGCGAACTGCCGCTGATCCACCATGTCGAAGATGGACATAGCCACGCATGGAAACAGCACGACGGTCAACTGCTTGTCGTTCAGGTCAATGCGCAGTCGCGTGGGGAACTGTTCCGCGCCGTAGTTGCCCCGGTCGGGCGCAAACACAATATCCCCCGTGTTGTCGTCGGTTTTATAGCCCTCAAAACTCCACTCCATCCCGCGCGCTTTGACGTTGGGCATCCCGATGAACAGGAACTTCGCGTCCTCCTCGCGCTCTTTGCCTTTCGGTGGTTTGGTTCTGTTCACCAGGTCGAACCACTCGCCGCGCACGCCCGCGAAGGTCTTGTTGCTGAACCCCCAGACGCGCGCCACCGCGATGCCGCCCCGCACGGGTTGGTCAGGCATGTAGGAACGATTGGGGTCGAACCAGTAGAGGTAGCCCTTCACGCGGGCAAAGTTGTCGTCGAGGTTTTGCGCGAACGCATCGGATTTGGTGCGCAGAAAATCGTAGAGGACGCAGACGATGGTTTTCGCCTGCCGGACGACGTTGTCGAACTGGACGCGGTCGGGGGTGTCATGGGGCGTGTCGACCGCCAGGCGGGCGTCGTTGACGGTGACGAACGCCAACCCCGGCTTGGTAGCGAGGGTGGCAATCTCGCTGGCAAACGCGAACTTGCCACCGGGCAGGTAGGTGCGCCAGTCCTTGCCCTTGATGGGGTTGATGGCGTCGGCGTAGAACAAATCAAACTGCTGTTCCCGCGTCCGTTCCACGATGCCCTCGACGGCTTTCTGATATTCCTCGGCGCTGGACGGTTTTTCCTTCTCCTTCTTCTGCAACTTAGCGACTTCCTCTTTGAACAGCAGCGCGACGTTGTCCCGCGAGGGCGCGTCCAGCCCGCGCGTGAGGAGAGCGAGCGCACCCTCCACATCGTTCTGCTTAACCTGGGCGGTCACGCGCTGCTTCTCCGCGTCGCTCAACTCGCGCGGAATCCAGCCCAGCGCGACGCCGACCTTGCGCGCGATCTCCCGCGCCCGCGTGCCTAAGTCGGAGAAGCGCGATTGCAGCACCGACTCATCCTGGTCAATGAAGTGACCCTTGTAAAACGTCCCCACCGTCGGCGTGCGTGAGGTCAGGTCGAAACTGATGAAGGCTTTGTATTTTTTGAACTCCTCTTCGGCTTCTTTATCATTCGGCTTTTTCAGGGCGTCGAAGAAGTATCGTGCGTCCGCCAAATTCTGGCAATGCCCCGAGGACGCCACCACCAAAAGCGAGCGCGCCGGGCGGTGCTTGACCAGCACGCGGGCGACCTCCAGCAGCGTCGCTATCCCGCACGCCTGCTCTGCACCCGGCGAGAGGCTGGGCACCACCGACATCGAATCGAAGTAGCCGTGCAAGATGACCCACTCCTCTTTCAGTTTCGGGTCCTGGCCGGGGATGACGCCCGTGATGCGTGACGCCGGGCGCTCTTGCCACCTCATGCGGCAGCGCACGCGCACCGTCGGGGCCAATTGCGCTATCTGCTTGAGCGCCTTGCCCGTTTCCGCGTCCACATAGAAGCGCGGCAGGTGAATCGGCGTCGTGAGAAACTTCGCCTCCGCTTCGCCGCGCAGCGCGGGCTGCGGCTGGGGGTCAATGAAGATCACGGCCTTCGCGCCCAGCAGCGGCGCGTTGAACCAGTCCGTCCCAGAGAAATAATCCAGCAGCACGATGCTACCCAGCACGTCCTTGCCGTTGTATTCCGCTGCCGTCCCCTTGCCCGCGTAGATGAGTTGGCCCACGATACCCTCGGAGGGGGTCTGCGAAGTGCGGATGAGGTTAGGCCAGAGAGGATAAAGCTTGAAGGTGGAGGGTTGGGAGGTTGACAGGTTGGCACGTTCCAACTTGCCAACATCCGAACCCACAACCTGCAGTTCCGCCCCTTCATCCACCGGCACCGGCACGTCGAAGTGCACCGGACCTTTCACATCCTTCAAGCCGATCTCTTTGAACTTGTTCAGCACCCACGCGGCGGCTTTCCTCTCGCCGGGGTAGCCCGTGACGCGGGAGCCGAAGGACGCAAGGGTGGTCACGGTCTCCTGGATGTTCTCCGCCACAATCTCGCCCGCCAACTTGCGATAAAAGCCGTCGGGCGAAAACGGGTCCTTCTGCTGCTGCGCCGCCAGCCTCCCCCCTGGCGCGAGTAACAACAAAGCAACGAATAAAGCGAAAACGGACGAAATTCTCATGCGCTTCACCTCCCACCTCGCTCGACTGTGACTTTACTGGGCATGTCCGCCGCTGGCTCGCGCTGCCAGCGCATATTGCGGCTGCCCCAACGGGTCGGGGTGTTGAGTTAATTGGAACTCCCGCCCAAACACCTCAGACCGCAACCAACCTTCCCGCGCCTCCGCCGCGACGTAACCTTCCGCTGTGTGGCGCAGGATGTCGAACTGCGGCGACGCCCCGCGCGCGTCCACCAGCCAGTATTCGCGCACCCCGGCCCGCCAGTAAAGTTCGCGCAGCGTGATGGTATCCTTGCGCACGGAAGTTTTGCTGATAATCTCTAACACCATGTCGGGCGTGCCTTCCACTTCCACATAGCCCTCCTCCGCGCCTTCCACCCAGCGCACGCGCCCACCGCGAACAGCATCGTAGGAGACAAAGAGCGCGTCAGGTTCGGTGGACAAATCTGCCTCGGGACTGCTGAACAGGGTGCGGTCGGAGAAGAAGTAGCCCTTGCCTTCGGTTTTCACCAGCCCCCCCAGCACGACGGTGAATTCCGTCTTGACCCGATTATGTGTAAACAGTTGCTCCATCGTTAAGTCCACCCACACCTCCCCGTGCAGATAAGCGAACCATCCGCGCTCGGGCATCTCCCCCGAACGCGCCCAGCGGCGGAACGACTCGAGGTCATCCACCCAGGCGGGGATGGTGACTCTATCCTCAATGACCACCGCGCTCCGCCGGCTCGCCTGCTGCGGCAGGGTGGGTGCTTGCATTGTCGCGGTTGCAGTCGGCATGTTGTTCCTTCCCCTGAAAATCGTCCTCGTCCTCGTCGTCGTCCTCCTCGTCGGACGTTCCC
>JANWYM010000163.1 GCA_025055355.1 Abditibacteriales bacterium | reverse complement strand
CACGATGTCGCGAATAGCTTCGGAGCGGTTCTGATAGCCCTTGCGCTGAATGCACCGGTCAAACTGCTTGAGCAGCCGCTCGTTCATAGAGACACCGAACCGTTCGACTTCATCCATCGGTGGCTTTCCTCCTCACGTTTTCCCCTGCTGCCTACGTTTGTTGTTGTTTTCTCATGCAGCAGTTCTTATACTTCTTCCCACTGCCGCACGGGCAGGGGTCGTTGCGCCCCACCTTAGGTTCGCTGCGCTCAGGAGTGGAGGTCGCTACGCTGCCGTTGCCGCCGTCTGACCAGTGCAGTTGCATCGAACGCAGGCGGGAACGGAGGCGGGCATGCGCCCACCGCTGCGCCTCCTCTGGCACCACGCTCATCACCATCTGCGTCACCTCCGCTCGCAGCGCGGTCATCATGTCATGGAACATCTCGTAGGCTTCTTTTTTGTATTCGACGATGGGGTCTTTCTGACCGTAGGCGCGCAGGGAGATACCTTCGCGGAGGTAGTCCATCGCCGCGAGGTGTTCCATCCAGAGGTCGTCAATGCGGTCGCATAGCACCCAGCGCCCGACCTCCGCCATGACTTCGGGCGTAATCTCACGTTCGTGGTCTTCGAAGGCGCGCCGCATGGCGTCGCGCACGGCATTTTCAATGACGTCGCGGGGCGCGCCCTCCAACTCCTCTTCCCTCAAATACTCGGTGATGTGCCGCTGACCGAACAAGCGGTGCAGCCCTTGATACAAGCGATGCATCTGCCACTCGTCGGGGCGTAGGGCAGCCGGGCAGAATTCGTCCACCAGATTCAGCGCGGCTTGTTCCGCCATGTCCAGCAGGGTCTCGCGCACGTTCGCACCCATCAGGGCGCGGCGGCGTTCGCGGTAGATGACTCGCCGCTGAATGTTCATCACTTCATCATACTGCAAAACGTGCTTGCGTCCCTCGAAGTGGTTGATCTCGACTTTCTTCTGCGCGTTGGTGATGGCTTTGGTCAGCAGGTTGTGTTCCACCGCTTCATCTTCCGTCCACTGGTTCATCAGGAACTTGAACCGCCCGGTCACATCGCCGAAGTTCTGCCACAGTTCATCTTCGAGTGAGACGTGGAAGCGGGACGAACCGGGGTCGCCCTGTCGCCCGGCGCGCCCGCGCAACTGGTTGTCAATCCGCCGCGACTCGTGCCGCTCCGTGCCGAGGATGTGCAAGCCGCCGAGGGCGCGCACCTCCTGATATTCGGATGTCACCGTATCTTCGGGGCGCATTGCCCCCACCACCACCAAATCGGCTGCCTGCCCGGCGACGCCGGTTTCGATGACGACCTGCGGGACGATGACGTTGAGGGTTTGCACGTTTGCACGTTTGAACGTTTCAACGTCGCCTTGCCACAATCCCAGCGCCTCCATGCGTTCCGCGACCCACGCTTCATCCAGCCAGTCCACGCACCACCTTTCGGCGGCAGCGACCTGCTGCACCAATTGCGCCGCCGACAACACGACGTTCGGGCGCCCGTCCGCCAAGCGCACGACCGCTTCGAGCAATTCGTGGTCGAGCAAATCCAGCAGCCGCGACGCCTGAATTCTGTAAGTCAAAAGTTCACGGGGTTCAGGGGGTTCGGCGGGTTCAGGGACTCCCTGAACGCGTGAGCCCACGAACTCAACGGCAACGGCGCGCACGTCCTGCGGTCCGCGCAAAATGTTGAGCGCCCAGAGTTTTTCGTCCAGCCACTCGGGCGTTGCCCAGATGGCGGATTGTGGGTTGAGAGACCGCATGGCTTCGAGGATGTCCTCCGGTGTAAATTCGCCTTCGGCAGCGGCTCGCTCGTTGGCAAGCGCGGCGCGGCTTTGCTGACTCCCCGACCCATTGACCCGCTGTCCCCGTGAGCCGTTGGCGTTGTTGCGCAGAAGTTCCGCCATGGCGCGCACGAGCATGGCATCGCGGGGGTCGCGGCGATAACTGAACCCGAAGACACCGTTGCGCAAGCAGTCCGCCAAGCCGTCCAGCGGCAGCCCCGTGCGGCGGGCGAACTGCGCCACGCGGTCGCCCGCGAACACATCGTCATCCAGGGGCAGGTCTTGCCCAATAGCCAGACGGCGGGCTTTGGAGCGCACGCGGTTGCGGAAGTCGGGCGTTTCCAGATCGGCGTTGAGCGCGTCGCGCATCTCCTTCTCTTTGAAGTCGTCCACCTTGCCCTCGCGACGCAGCGCGGTCAGCGTCTCGCTCACCGTCGTCGCCCAGACGAGGTCCTGCAACCGCGGGGGTGTGAGCCGCCCCAACAGTTTGTCCGTCGCTTCCTGCGTGCGGCTGCGCACGCGGGCGATGTGCCCCTGTAAACACCGCTCCAGAATCTGCTGGGTGATGACGCGCAACTTGGCTTCGGCGTCGAGCGTGCCGCCGAGGATGATGTCCACGCCGCGCCCCGCCATGTTGGTCGCAATCGTCACCGCCCCCAGCCGGGCGGCTTCGGCGATGATGCGCGCCTCGTTGCGGTGGTTCTTGGCGTTCAGCACGTTGTGCGGGATGCCCGCCTTCAGCGCGGACGCCAACCGCGTGAGGTGCTTCGGCTGAAGGTTCAGCAGCGAGGATAACTTCTCGAGGTTTTTGGGGTCGAAGACATCACTGGGCAAGCCCAACTGCCGCGCCAGATTGCGCACCGCGCTCTGATTGAGTTGGAACAGCGGGATGTTGAGGGAAGCCAGCAAGGCGGACTTCTCCTTGTTGTCCATGTCCTTGCGCTCCCACAGGTGGTTTTTGATGAGTTGCACCAGCGCCAGCGTCTGCAGGTGATGTCCTTTCATCCGCTCGGAGAGGCGCTCGGACACCTCCACCGAACGCGTGCCGACCAGCACCGGCTGACCAATGCAGTGCTTTTCCAGGATCTCAAACGTGACAGCGCGGAATTTTTGCTCCGACGTCTTCCACACCACATCGGGGTAGTCGGTGCGACGGATGGGCTTGTTGGTGGGGATGCAGACGACCTCCAAGCCGTAGACTTTGACGAACTCCGGCTCCTCCGTCTTCGCGGTGCCGGTCATGCCCGCCAGTTTGTAGTAGAGTTTGAAATAGTTCTGAATCGTGACCGTCGCCACCGTCTGGCTTTCGAGGCGCACCTCTAACCCTTCCTTCGCTTCCACCGCTTCATGCAACCCCTCGCTCCACCGTCGCCCATGCATCTTGCGCCCGGTGAACTCATCCACGATGACGATTTCGGGCGTCCCCGACTCGCGGTCGACGACGTAGTGGACGTTCTTCTCGAACAAGGTGTGAGCGCGGATGGCTTGGTCGAGAATGGGGTTGATCTCCTGAAACTTCAACTCGCGGATGCGCTTGCGGCGGGCGGGGTCAAGTTGGAGGACCTGCTGGATGACCTGACTGACCGACCGCCGCCCTTCGGCGGCGAGCAGGGCGCGCTCGACGGCGGCGACCTCTTCGTCGCGCAGCGCGTCGTTCTCCACCAAGGTCTGCAGGAAGTTCTGCGGGTCGAGGAACGAGGGGCTGCCGATGTCCCGCTCGGCGATGAGCGTGCCCATGTCCGTCAGGGCGGCTTGACGGTGCTTTTCGTCTTTTTCCAGATACCAGCCGTAGGACTTGACCGCCTGCTTGAGGTTGAAGCCTTTAGGCTCCTCAATCGGCACGACGGCAAGCGTTTGCTCGACCAGCCGCAGCACGGCGCGGACGATTTGCTCCTTGTTCCGCCCGGCGAAATCCTCAGGGCGGACCCTGTTCTGAACCTCCTTCGCCAGCGGGATGCGCTTTTTGAGTTCCTCCACAAACAGCACGGCGTTTTCTTCCGTCAGCAGCGATTCGAGGTGGCGTCCCGTGATGTCGCTGGCAATCGTGTCCAGCAATCGGTCGACGACAGAGGGGGACGGCGGCTGTTTTGCGTGGGCTTCGCCATGACCTTTGAGCACGTCCAGACATTCAGCGCGCAGGTCAGCGGAAACGGGGACGATTTCACTGATGCGATGCACGACGTTTTCACTGTGCTGCTCCTGCCAGGCACTCCAGTCCGCGCTGAACGTCTCCACCGCTTCCGTGACGGGAGCGTTCAGGGGCAGCCGCAGCATGTGGTCCATGACCAGGTGTTCCAAGCGCTCGGCGGAGACGCCGTCTTCGACGGCGGCGCGAATCTCCCCCAGTGCCTCTTCGGGCAAGCCCTCGTCCCGCCCTGCGCGGGCGAGGACAGCGTTGAGTTCCTGCGCCAAGGCTTCGCCGTGTTCCTGCCGCCAGCGCACGACCTGCTCGACGCCCTCCGACACCAACTTCAGCGCTTCCGTCTGCTCGCCGGGCAGGTCACTGACTTGTTCGTTGAGGAGGTCGCGCAGTTCGGTGGCGGAGCCGCCCGCCGTCAAAATCGTTACGATGTTCTTGCGGGCGTCCCGCGTCACATCCACCCACTGCTCCATCTCCTTGAGCAGGTTGTTGCCGATGTCTTCGCAGGCGCGCGCCTGGGCGCTGCTGAACCGCTTGACTGCCTTGAGCGCGTCCGCGTTAGCGCCGACCTTGCTGAGCTCTTGGCGCAAGGTGCGCCGCATCTCCTCCGCCGACGCCCCCTGCCGCGCCCGCTGCACCAGCAGGTCCTGAACGTTAGAACGTTTCAACGTTTCGACGTTGGAACGTTCCAGCGCCGCTTTCAACTGGTCCGCGTGCTGCTTAAGCCATGCCTGTCGCTCGCGCTGAAAGTCGCTCGCTGCTGCCACGATGTCCGCCGTGCCCGCGCCGGGGTGCGCCTTGAGCGTCGCCGCGATCTCTTTGCGCAGTTGCTCGCGGGGCTGCTTGAGCCGCACTTGCTCCCACAGCAGTTCGGTCAGTTCGTGCGGCAACAGGCGCTCCGCGCTGATCTGTTCAATGGTGGTAATGAGGCGCCGCACGCGTTCGCTGGGCGCGGCGTCGGGGTTGTGCTGCTCCCACTGCAAGCAGTCCGCGAACAACTGCGCCGCTGTTGCCAGCGGTCCGGGCAGGCTCGACACCGCCTCCAATAACGCGGGCAACACGTCGGCGTTGACGTCCACCGTCATCAGCACGGTGATGAGTTCGGGGACGGATTTATCGTCAATCAAGTTGCGCCGCGCGATCTCCTCGGCGAGGGTTTCGGCGATGAGCCGCTCGCGCTCGCGGTCGTTGTTGCACTTCTGGAAGGCTTCCTCCAATTGCAGCGAAGCGGACTCGTTGAGGTAAAGATGGGTGCGCAGGAGGTGTGTGAGCGCCTGCGCTTTGGCGCGGGGCTCCTCGTTCGCGCCTTCCTGAGAGAGCCAGCGCATACTCGCTTCCGCCGCCGCCGCGAACGGCGCGAAGAGGTTCTGCACCTCGCGGGAGACTAACGCCTGCACCTGCGACGCTCTGGGCAACTGGCTGACCATCTGCCGCAAGTGTGCCGCGCCCTCCGCGTCAATCAGCCGCAGTTCCTCTAACTCGTCCACCGCGTTCAGCAGCCGCGCCGCGTTCTCCATGCGCGCGCTGCTTTCGGGCGCGAGGTAGCAGTCAGCGAGATACTCCACCGCCGCCGCCAGACACCCGCGCTGCAGGAGAAAGTTCATCAGCCCCGCCACGTCCAATGAACGGTTCTGGGTGAACTTGTCAATCGTGCGCTCCACCTCGCGCTCGTGCGTCGCGGGCAGCAACTTGCGGGCGATGGTATCACACACTTTGGCGAGGGTGCGCTTGAGGACGGCGCGGTCGGACAACTCCACCTGCGCGGAGATGATGAGCGGCGTGCGGGCTTCGTCAATGAGAATGTTGTCCACCTCGTCCACGATGGCGAAGTTGAGCGGGCGCTGCACCAAGCGGTCGGCGTCGGTGGCGAGGTTGTCGCGTAGGTAGTCGAACCCGACCTCGCTGTTCGTGGCGTAGAGGACATCGCAGCGATACGCCGCCCGCCGCTGCTCGTTCTGGCTGTAATAGTCCATCTCGCTGGTCACGAACCCGACGGTCAGCCCCAGAAACTCATAAACGGGTCGCATCCAGTTGGCGTCGCGCTCGGCGAGGTAGTCGTTGACGGTGATGACGTGCACACCGCGCCCGGTGAGCGCGTTGAGGTAGACGGGCATGGTCGCCGCCAGGGTCTTGCCCTCGCCGGTTTTCATCTCGGCGATTTTGCCCTGATGCAGCACGATGCCGCCGAGCACTTGCACGTCGTAGGGGCGCAGTTGAATCGTCCGCCACGCCACCTCCCGGCACAGCGCGAAGGCTTCGGGCAGGAGTTCATCCAACACCTCGTTCTCCGCGGCGCGGCGGGCTTTCTCATAGTCCTCATCTTCGAGGATCCAGCGCGGGTCGAGTTCCCGCCACTCCAGACCTCGCGCCCGCAACTTCTCCGTCACCCGTTGCCGTAGCCGCGCCTTGAGGTCCTCGGACATCGCCTTGAGTTCCTCGTCGCTTTTGTGCACGAGCGTCTTCCCGATTTCGTTGATGCGGTCCAGCGTCGGCTGCAGACGTCGAATGGTATGAGCGTCCTTGTCGAACAGTTTCTTCAAGCCCTCCACGAACCCCTTCTTCGCGACGCTGCCGTCGCTCTCCTCGCCTCCCGCTGAGGGCTCAGGCGGCTGGTCGTCCCCTTTCCCGCGCCCGAAGAGATTACGTAATCTGTCAAACAAATCCTGTCACCTCCATCCCGATCGCAGCCGGGATGATTCACTGTCCTTCACAGAATTATATCATAAGGGACAGCCAGGGGGAACGTGCGGCGCGAACTTGCTAACCGCGAGAAGTCGTGTTATAATTTTTGCTGTCACAGGAGCCGTTAGCTCAGGTGGCAGAGCACCGGACTTTTAATCCGGGTGTCGCAGGTTCGAGTCCTGCACGGCTCACCATGATTCCTCGACGTCCTCGGATGGGCGACGATCGATCCGGCATGAACACCGCAGATCACCGCGCCAACTCGGAACAGTCGGCTTTGCCCCAGGCGGCGTTGGCGGCGCTCTTGGAGGGCATCCCCCCCGCCCAACTGCTGCGCCTGCTCAAGCAGAACGAACCGGTTTGCCAGCGGGTCTTCCACGGCTTCAAGGTGCAGCCTGCCTCCTTGCGTGCCCCCCTCGTGCGACGGCGATTGCACGAGCGTTTGGAGAAGGACGAGGCTCTACTGATGGAGGTCGTCGCCCTCTGGGACAAAGCGAATCCCGAGGTGCGGCAGGCAGTGCGGCAGCGCTCCCTGAGCGCGCTGCGCCAGGAGTTGCCACAGTTAGCCGCCCGCTGGGGCGGCGGAGCGGTGGCGATTGCCTTAGCCGCCGACGAGCGGGCGTCCGTGCGCGAGTTGCTGGAGAGCAAAGCGAAGGTGCTGGAGAGGTTCTCGCGCGCGGCGGTCGAGGAGCAAACCGCTGAGGCGATGCCGCCGTCCGCTGACTCCGACGACGAAACCCTCTCCGCCCCCGTGCAATCCCTGCGCGAGGAGGTTGCCCGCTGGCAGCAGAAGCACGCGGCGCTGCGTCAGCAGCACGAGGCGACCCTCCGCACCTTGGAGCAGTCCCAAGCCGAATCCCGCCGACTGCTTCAGCAAACGGCTGCGCTCCAACGACAGGTGCGGGAGTTGCAAGCGACCTGTGCCGCGTGGGAAAAGCAAGCCGACCGCGCCACCCGCCAAAAGCAAAAAACGGAGCGCGAAAACCAAGCCCTGCAAACTGAAAACAAACGGCTCAAAAAACAGGTGCGCCAACTGGCGCTCGCCCTTGAAGAGGCGCGGCGGGCAGCGCGGCAAGCCATCGGTGAACAAAAACCGTCGCAGGAAGCGGGCGAAGAAACAGACCGAAGGAGCGATGCCGCTCCCGCTTCCGCCTCCCCGCCGGCGCGGCTGCCCACTTCGTCCTCCCCTGCGGCTCTCCGCTGGAACATCAACGGCGACCGTTACAGCGTGCCGCTCGCCCAAATCACCTATTGGGTGGACACCAACCAAGAGGAGCAGGTCCTCAAGATAGCGGAGAGTTTGAAGCGTCTACGCCGCGTGGACGGCGTTCAATTCGCCACCGTCGTTCAAAAATTGAAGGAGATCGGACGATATTATGCTTACGTTCTCACCCACTCGACGATGCGGGTGATTGTGGACGGCTCCAACGTCGCCCACGCGGAGAAGAACCGTCGCGGGCAGGCGCAACTCCGAAACGTCCTGGCGATGCGCGAGGCGCTGCGCACGCTCGATTTCT